>NZ_JBPQTX010000215.1:0-12496 GCF_051386555.1 Streptomyces sp. URMC 126 | reverse complement strand
CCCCGACACCGCCCCGCCCGGCCTCGTCCCCGGCCCCGGCCCGGATGCCGCGCCGCCCGGCCCCGACCTCGGCGAGCTCGCCGCCGCCGAGTTCAGCCACCGCTTCCAGACCATCAACATCTGGGGCAACCGCGGCTTTTTGAACATCTCCGACCTGGTCCGCGGCGGCCAGCACTTCGACACCGCCGGCGACGGCGAACCGGCCGCCCCGCGCGGCGACGGCGTCGAACCCCGCGAGGGCGACATCCCCGCCGAGCGGACCGCCCTCGCCCTGGAGGGCTTCGCCGAACCCGCCTGGTTCCCGGACGCCCTCGGCCGGCTGCGCGACGACCGCCTCCTCTTCCTCGCCGGGCAGGACGGCACCGGGCGCCGTACCGCCGCCCTCAACCTCCTCCACCGGCAGACCGCCGGCTTCGCCCTCCGGGCCCTCGACTCCGACACCGACCTCACCACCTGGACCCCCGGAGCCGCTCCCGCCCGCGGCTACCTCGCCGACGGACTCCTCGAACCGCGCCTCACCGCGCTCGACGCCATCGCCCTGGACGGACTCCGCGCCCGGCTCGCCCAAGCCGACGCCCACATGGTCGTCGTCACCCCCGACACCCCGGCCGTCCTGGCCCACCTCGGCGACACCCTGCACACCCCGCCCGTCCGGGCCCTGCCGCCCGAGCCGCGCGCCGTCCTCGACGCCCGGCTGGCCGCCGTCCTCGGCGGCCCGGCCGACGTCGCCCCCGCGCTGGACGCCCTGCCGCCCGGGCTCCTCGACGAGATCCTGCTGCCCGGCCTGCGCCCCGCCCAGGTCGTCGAGATCGCCGCCGAGATCGTCCGGGTCGTCCGGCGCGGCGCCGACCCGGCGAGCGTCGGGGAGCACCTCAGCTTCCACGCGGCCGACCGGGCGCCACGCCTGCTCGACGCGCTGCGCGACAGCCCGGAGGACCTCGCCCTGCTGCTGGCCGCCTGCGTCTTCGAACACTTCGACCAGACACTGGTGGAGGAAGAGGCCGAACGCCTGCTGCGCACGGCGGGCGGCCGGCTCGGCGGCACCGCCCCCGACACGCACGCGGAAGAGCCGCCGCCGGCCGTCTTCCGCCGCTCCCGCAGCGAACGCCTCGCGGCGATCGGCGCGTACGCGGCCCCCGCCGAGGTGCGGACCACCTCCACGCACAGCTACCTCACCCGGCCCGTGGTGTTCACCCGGCACCTCCAGGGCCGCGCGGTCCTGGAACACGTCTGGCGCGAACACCCCGACGCGGCCGGCCTGCTGGTGGAATGGCTCGGCAGCACCCCGTCCGACCACGGGCGCGGCGACCGCGCCGGATTCGTCCTCGGACAGTGCGCCCAGTGGAGCTCCGGCCGCCGGGCGCTCGGCCCCGTCGAGGAACTGGCCGCGTCCGCACGCCCCGCCGACTGGCGGCTGGCCGCCCGGGCCCTCGGCGCCGCCTCCACCGACCCCGTGCTCGCCACCGCCGTCAAGGCCCGGCTGCGCGGCTGGAGCCGGCAGGCGTCGGTCTCCCGGCGCTGCACCGTGGCCCTGGCCTGCGCCACCGAGTTCGGCCTGGCCCGGCCCGGGACCGCGCTCACCCTGCTGCGGACCGTCTGCGACGGGCCGCGGGACGGGACGGGCGCGGTCGCCACCGCCGTCCGCCGGGCGCTGCTGTCCCTGTTCGCCGAACCGGCGGGACGGCCCGCCCTGCTCGCCGGCCTGGTGCCGTGGTGCCAGGCCGGCGGCACCACCCGGCAGGCCGCCTGCACCGCCACCGCGCACCTGCTGCGCACCGCCGCGGCGGCCCGCGAACCCGCCGAGTGGTGGACCCGGCACCTGCTCGGCACCCTGCCCGACGACCGCCCCGGCCAGGACCCGCCCGGACGGCACGCGCCCCGGCAGGACCCGCCCGGGCTGGAACTCGTCCGGTGCGCGCTCGCCGAGCCGGCCACCTTCCCCGCCGTACGCGCCGCGCTCCTGGAATGGCAGCGCCGCGCGGCCGACGACCCCCGCCGCGCCCCCTTCGTCGAACACCTCGCCGGCCGGCTGGGCGCCGCCCCGCGCGGCGGCGTACTGCGGCTGCTCACCGCGTTCGAGGCGGCCGGCCCGGCGCCCGGAGCCCGGCAGGCGGCCGACGCCCTCGCCGCGTGGCGGCGGGCCCTTTAGCACCACGAGACACTCGGCAGGAGAGAGACCGGCATGACCCTCACCCCGTACCCGGCCCCCGCGACGGACGCCCCGCCGTGGCGCCGGGGAACCCGCGGCCCCTTCGCGGAGCTCCTCCGCTTCCGCCTCGCGCAGCCCGGGCAGCAGGCCCTGGTGCTGCTGGACGGCGAGGGGCGGACCGTCTGCGAGCCCGGCGGCCGCGGTTCGCTCGTCCGCGCCGCGTTCGGCGGCTACCGCGAGACGTACCTCGTCGACACCGCGCCCCGCACCGGCACCTGGACGCTGCCGCCCGGCTCGGCGCCCGCCGCCCTCCAGGTCGCCTGGTGGGTCGCCGACCCCGCCCGGGCGGTGCTCGGCGGCGGCCCGCCGGAAGGCTGCTGGGCGGCCGTCGTCGCACACCTCGACCGGAGGTTCCACACCGTGTCGGCCCACGCCGAGGCCGCCGGCGAACAGGCGTCGCCGCAGCACCTCGTGGAACTGCTCGCCCAGCCGACACAGGTGGACGCCTCCGGGCTGGCCTGCTGCCTCGCCGCCGCCCAGCCGCCGGCCGAACCGCCGCGCCCGGCCGACAAGGGCGCCCCGCCGTCGCTGTGGTCGCCCCAGCGGCGCGAGGAGTACGAGTTCTACCTCCAGGCCGTCCGTACCGGCCCCGACGCCCTGGCGGCGCTCTGGCTGCTGCACCGCCCGGAGGAGGTACGCCAGGTGCTGGAGTGGGTGACCACGCACCCGAGGCCGGAGGCCGGCGGCGGTGGGGACGGACGGGACGTCACCCTGGCGCTGCTGGACGGCCTCTCCGCCGAGGAGCGGGAACAACTGGCCAAGGCCGTCACCGAGCGGGTGCACGCCATGGCGGCCCCGGAGCCGCCACCGTGGCAGCCCGGCGTGTGAAACCCGCTGTCGGTGCCGGGCCGTAAGGTGTGTGCCTTCGACAGCGCACCGAGAGAAAGCACGAGTGGCACCGAATATGAAGCGGAAGCACGGCATCGCGATGGCCGCCGCCTGCGTGGCGGCGGTCATGGGACTGTCCGCCTGCGGCAGCGAGGACGGCAAGAAGTCCGACGACAAGAAGCCCGCCAAGGCGGCCGATTCGGCCCCCGCCCAGGACACGGCGTCCGGCAACGGCGTGGAGAAGCTGCCCGGCAAGGAGATATCCGACAAGGCCAAGAAGGAGCTGCAGAACGCCACCTCGCTCCGGTTCAAGATGTCGCAGACCGAGGACGGCGAGCGGATGGACATCGACCTCGCCCTGGACAAGCAGGGCAACTGCGCGGGCACGGTCAAGACGCCCAGCACGGGAACCATCGAAGTGCTCAGGCTCGGCGACCGGGTCTGGATGAAGGCCGACGAGAAGCTGTGGATGTCGAAGGGCAACCCGCAGGCGGCCGAGCTGTTCAAGGGCCGCTACGTCACCGGTCCCACCAGCGAGCCCAACCTCAGCCGCATGACGAAGGGCTGCGACCTGACGGCACTGCAGGCCAAGGTCGGCCAGGACGACGACGACCAGGAGACGGTCGTCAAGGGAGCGCCGACCACCGTGGACGGTCAGCCGGTCGTCCCGATCAGCGCCAAGGACACCACCATCAGCGTGGCCACCACCGGTCGCCCTTACCCGCTGAAGATCGAGAACACCAAGGAGCAGAGCGCCGTCACCTTGACGGACTGGAACAAGCCGGTCCCGGCGAAGGCCCCGCCGGCCGACCAGACCATCGACGTCACCAAGCTCAAGAAGCCCCAGCAGCAGGGGCTGTGACCGCCGCCGGCTTAGCCCGCCCCCGCGGACCGGACCGAGGGCGCCGGGACACGTTCCCGGTGCCCTTCCGCGCTCCCTGTCGCCCCCGGGGTGCTCCCCGCTCCGGCAACTCCCGTTTTGGGTCGGCCGCCTGTGGGTCACTAGGATCTTCGGATGATCATCACAAGACGGCTGGCGGCGGGCGCCTGCGCTCTGCTCGCCGCACTGGCCGGAGGTGTCGTGCCGGCGCAGGCCGCCGACGGGCCCTCCAAGGATTCCCCGAAGGTCGAGCTCGTCCTCGACGTCAGCGGTTCGATGCGCGCCCGCGACATCGACGGACAGTCCCGCATGGCCGCCGCCCAGCAGGCGTTCAACGAGGTCATCGACGCCACCCCGGAGGGGGTCAGGCTCGGCATCCGTACGCTGGGCGCCCACTACCCCGGGGACGACAAGGCGCTCGGCTGCAAGGACAGCAAGCAGGAGTACCCCGTCGGCCGCCTCGACCGGACCGAGGCCAAGACGCGCGTCGCCACCCTGCGCCCCACCGGCTGGACGCCCATCGGCTACGCCCTGCGCGGCGCCGACCAGGACCTCGGCGAGGACGGCGGCACCCGCCGCATCGTCCTCATCACCGACGGCGAGGACTCCTGCGGCCAGCCCGACCCGTGCGACGTGGCGCGCGAACTCGCCGCCAAGGGCACCCACTTGACCATCGACACGCTCGGCCTGGCGCACGACGACAAGACCCGCGAGCAGCTCACCTGCATCGCCGAGGCCACCGGCGGCACGTACACCACCGTGCGGCACACCAAGGAGCTCTCGGGCCGCATCAAGCAGCTCGTCCGCCGCTCCGAGACACCCGTCGACGACACCCCCAAGCCCACCAAGGGCGCGGACGCCTGCTCCGCGGCGCCCGAGATCGGCGCCGGCGTGTGGACCGACCGCGCGACCTTCGGCGACCACCGCTGGTACAAGGTCAAGGTCAAGCCCGGCCAGGAGCTGCGCGCCGCCGCGAGCGTCGGTGCCGACCGGCCCGTCGACCGCGACTACGGCATCCTCGTCAGAGCCGTCGGCGACGGCGGCCAGGAACTCGTCCGCGGCTCCGACGCGGGCAGCGGACGCACCGACGTGATGGCGTCCGGTCTGCGCTACCCGGTGAGCAAGGGCAAGAAGGGCGACAAGGACGACGACGCGCGCACGGTCTGCCTGGAGGTCTCGCACTCCTTCTCCGCCCCCGCCTCCGTCAAGCGCGACCCCGGCCTCCCCGTCGAGCTCGCCGTCGACCTGGTGAAGTCCCCGGACAAGCCCTCCGACCTGGCCGCCTTCGGCCTCGGCCGGGGCTGGGTGCTGCTCGCCGTCCTCGTCGTCACCGGCCTCGTCGCCGGTCTGCTGTGGGGCTGGCTCGCCCGCTGGCGCGTCGCCATCTGGAGGGCGAACTGATGCGTATCGCAAGGATGCTGACCGCCGGACTGCTCGCGGCCGGCGCGCTGTTCGCCGTCCCGGGCGCGGCGGCGGCCGACGCCCCCGCCGGGACCAAGGGCCAGAACGGCGACCCGACCGAAGCGGGTACGTCGTTCCGTACCGCCACGGCCGTCAAGCAGGACCAGAAGGCCACCGCCGACGGTACGACCGGTGACTACCTCTACTGGCAGTTCCCGGCCGGCGCCGGCCAGCGGCCGACCGCCAAGGCCACCGTCAAGCTGCCCGAGGCGAGCGCCCGGCACGGCGCCGCCACCTGGCAGCTGGACGTCTTCGACGGCCTGCGCCGCCGCCAGGCCTGCGCCGAGGGGGAGCGGACGAAGCGGGTGTCCCAGCAGGACACCACCGTCACGCTCAGCTGCACCCTGCGCGTCGTCCGCCCGTACGCCGAGCGCTGGTCCAACGACCCGCTGCCCGGCGCGTACTACATCCGCCTCACCGTCGCCGACGGGCCCGACCAGGACATGGGCCTGCCCGTGCACGCCGAGGTGGAGGCGACCGCCGAGGACGCCGGCGGCAAGTACGCCGAGGGCGGCGAGCTCGGCGCGCCGCTGCACGCCGGGGCCGTCTCCGAGCCGGAGGACGGCTGGAACGGCGGCTGGTGGTCGGACCGCTGGGTGTGGACCGTCGGCGGCGCCGTGCTCGGCGCGCTCGCGGCCATCGGCGGCTACACGCTGACGCGGCGGCCGCGGGGCGCGTAGCGCGGCCTCGGGCCCCCGGGCCCTCGGGCATGGAACGGCGGCACCACCGGATCCCTCCGGTGGTGCCGCCGTTCCGCGTTTCCCGGACCGGACTCGGACCGGACCGCGTCAGGAGAACCGCACGGACCGCACCTTGAGGCGCTCGGTGCCGTACCCGGTGTGCGGTCGCAGCGTGAACGAGTCACCCGTGCAGCCCGGGTCGGTGAAGACCTCGGCCCGCGCGTCCGTCCGGTTGCGCGGCGAGTGCGCCGGCGAGCTGCTCCCCGGGTCGGCCACCTCCGGCAGCGTGAGGCACTCCCCGCTCGGCGGGTCCTCCAGGGCCGCGACCTGGGGCCGGCCGTCCAAGCCGGTGTACGTGTACTCGAACCGGCCCTCGGCCGCGGCGGCCGTCGTGGGCAGAGCGACGATCAGGGCCAGGGCACCCGCGGCGGTGGCCAGGGCGGCACGAAGGCGCATATACGCGGTCCTCTCGGAGAAGGGCGGCTGCGACGGCCTGTCGCTACCCCCGCGCCGCGCCCCGCAGTCGGGAGCTCACCCTGACGAGTGACCCCCGCCCCGGTCCGGGTGCCACGCGGCCTCAGCCGGCCGGCGGCTCGCCGTGCACCGCGTCGACGTACAGGTCCAGCAGGTCCTCGGTGAAGTAGGAGCTGTACGAGACGTCCGGGGTGTCACCGCCGGTGTGGTAGCCGCCGATCACCCCGATCAGCCTGTACCCGCCGGTGCCGCTCCGGATCAGGAACGGCCCGCCGGAGGTGCCGCCGACGTACCCGGCGCACGGGATCTCCAGGAAGTCCCCGGGGGCCTTGGGGTCCGTACTCGTGTAACGGCGGGTGGCGGAGCGGCAGTCGAGGGGCTTGGGGTACTTGGCGTCGCTGTTGCCCGGGTAGCCGATCAGCCGGACGTCGGCGTGCCGGTAGCCGGGGTGGAAGGCGAGGTCGAAGCCGCCGGTGACCCGCTCGACCGGGATGCCGTCGGAGCGGTCGCCGAGCCGGACGACGGTGTAGTCCCAGCGGGCGCCGCCGTCGGTGCCCAGGTCGTAGTAGCGCTGGTCGATGTAGATCGCCTCGACCGGGAAGACGCCGTGCGGCTTGAGCCCGTCGTGGTACTGGGGCACGAACGACAGCCGCCGTTTGGGGTCCGGGCGGCGCAGGCAGTGCGCCGCGCTCACCACCAGGTTCCGGTACGGGCTGCGGACCACCGTCCCGCCGCAGAACCGGCCCTGGCCCTGGCCGTCGGTCCAGAAGAAGGTGCCCACTTGGGGCAGCCCGTCGAAGGGGTGGCTGGGAGGGACGGGGGCCTTGCGGGCATCAGGGGTGCCGGGGGAGCCGGGGGCGCTCGGGCCGGCCGCCGCGCGCCGTACGGCCTCGGCGGGGAGGGCGGCGGCCATCCGGTCGGCGGTCCAGTAGGCGTCGGCCGCGACGGCCAGGGCGCGTTGTCCGGGGTCGGCGGCGGCGGTTCCGCCGGGGGAGAGGGCCGTGAGGCCGAGGAGGAGGGCGGCGAGAGCGGTTGCGGCGAGGGGTCTGCGCATGGGCGGGTTCCTCTCCGGTGCGCGGGGGCACATACGAGGTGAGCGTGTCATCCTCCACCGGACGGGAGGGGCGTGGCGAGAGGCGGACGCGACAGGATTCACCACGATGCCGGAGCCGCCGGCCGGGCTCCGGCCGCCGCTCCGGCCGGGTTCCCGCCGGGCCCGTACGGAGCCCGGCCACCCCGCCCCTCCGCTTGGACCGGACCTTCCTCACCTGCCATCAACCGCCGGTTAAGTCCGTCACCCGCTCGTAATCCGGAACGGACTAGTGCTCCGCGTCCGCGCGTGACAGGATGCCCCTCGCGACCTCTCAGGGCTTAACCGGCCGTGAGGCGGCCGTGCGAAACAAGGCACCTGGAACGGGGGGACACATGGCGGTCAGGGGGGACAGAGCGACGGGAGACACGGGCAGCCCACTGGCGGGGCGGCTCAACTACCTGTTCGCCAACATGCATCCGCCGGGCGCGCCGTACACCAACGCCCATGTCGCGGAGGAGATCAGCCGCGGCACGGAGGAGTACGGCGGGGTCACGCTCACCGAGCAGTATCTGTCGATGCTGCGCAACGGCAAGCGCGCCAACCCCAGCCCGGACGTGCTGCGGGCGCTGGCGAAGTTCTTCGCCGTGCCGGTCGGCTATCTGATGGGTGATCTGTCCGCGCCGCAGACCGCCCGGGTGGAGGAGGAGGTCCGCTTCCTCGTCGCGATGCGCGACCAGCGGGTACGGGCCATCGCCCTGCGCTCGGTGGGCCTGCCGCCCGAGGTCCAGGACAGCCTGACCACCATCATCTCCCAGTTCCGGCAGCAGATGAACCTGCCGTCGGACCCGCCGGGGGCGGGGGGTGAGGAGCGCCCGTGACCGTCGTGGCGGACGACCGGCTCTTCACCCACTGGCGGCGTACCGAGGACGAGGACGGTGCAGTCATGCGGGTGGGGCGGATTCGCCGGAGGTGCAAGCAGCTCATCGCCGAGCTCGCACTGCCGGCCTCCACCGATCTCCGCGGCCTGTGCGACGTCGTCGCACGCCGCGTGGGACGGCCGATCCATCTGGTGCCGATGAGCCTGGACGGCGTCGTCTCCGGCATGACCGCCACCACCGACGACGGCTACTGGGTCGTCTACGAGCTCAAGACCTCGCCCTGGCACCAGGTCCACATCGTGCTGCACGAGATCGGCCACCTGCTGCTCGGCCACGACCAGGACCCGGCCGTCACCGAGGACGCCCTCAAGGTGTGGACGCCGTCCGTCGACGTCGCCACCGCCATGCGCCGCATGGGGCTCACCATGGGCCTCGCCCGGCACCACTGCTACGACAACCTCACCGAGCGCGAGACCGAGATCCTCGGCACTCTCCTGATGGAGAAGGTCGTCCCGCCCCCGCCCGGCCAGGAGCAGCCCCTGGAGGGCCCGGCCGCCGAACTGGCCGCCTCCCTCGGCCCCGCGCTCCAGCACGTCCGCCGGGCCCGGGACGACGGCGGCGGGGCGCACGGGGGCGGTGCCGGTGTTTGACGCCCTCTACCTCACCTTCTCCGCCGTCACCTGGGTCATCGTCGCCTACAAGGCCCGCGCCTGGTTCCGCGACCGGGGCAACACCGACCTGGGCCTGACCGCGCTGATGACCGCCGGCGTGCCCGTCGTCTTCCTGTTCTCGGCGCCGAGCGTCTACCGCGCCTTCGACCGGCTCACCGGCGTCGCCAACCTGGCGATGGTCTTCCTCTACTCGGCCGTCGTGCTGTTCGCCTCCGGCGCCACCGTGCTGCTGCTCCGCTGGACCAGCCGCGGCGACGCCGCGGCGCACGCCCGCGCGGTCGTCCGGTCCCGGTTCGCGGTGGCCGCCGTGACGGCCGCCTGGACGGCGGCGATCGTCTGCTTCGCGGTCGGCCGCCCGGACGCCGTGGAGCACCCCCGCGACTTCAGCACCGCCTACGCCGACGCCCCGGGCGTGGTCGCGTTCCTGACGCTGTACCTGGCCATCTTCGGCACCAGCCTCGCCGGCCTGGGCGTCCTCTGCCCGCGCTACGCCGCCACCCTCGGCCCCTCCTGGCTCTCCAAGGGCCTGCGGACGCTCGCCGCGGGCTGCTGGCTGGGGCTGGTCTACTGCGCCTGCAAGATCGCGGGGTTCGTCCTCACCTGGGCCGGCCGCGACGTGTACTGGCTCTCCAACGGCGTGGCCCCGATGAGCGCCTCGGTGGCGGCCCTGCTCGTCCTCCTCGGCTTCTCGCTGCCCGCCGTGGGCCCCCGCGCGACCGCCTGGCGCCGGCTGCGCCGCCTCCACCCGCTCTGGGAGGAGGTCACCGCGCACGTCCCCGAGGTGACCATCGGCGCCTCCCGCTGGACGTCCCGCTGGCCGCTGGCCGACCTGGAGTGGCGGGCCAACCGGCAGATGGCCGAGATCCGCGACATCCAGCGCGGCGTCCGCCGGCACGTCGAGCCCGCCGCCCTGGAGATCGCCCACCGCAGAGCGTCCGCCGCCGCGCTGGACGAGCGCCGGCTCGCCGCCGTGGTGGAGGCCGCGGCCTTCCGCCGGGGCCTGGCCAACCAGGCGACCGGCCACGTCCCGGTCCCGCACGCCGACAGCGTGGTGGTGACCGTCAGTTCCGACCCGGCGGCCGAGCACGAGCACCTGGCGCTCGTGGCCGACGTCTTCCACGACGAGCTGGTCGACGCCGTACTCAAGGAGTTACGGGAGACCAGCGCGGAGCGCCGTCCCCTCTGAGGACGCGCTCGCCACAGACGTGGCGGCCATGGACGGGGGTCACGGCCGCCCGCGGCGCGGGCCGGCGCCGGTGCCCGTACTCACGGGACCGGTGCCGCCCGCGCCGATTTCGTCCGCCGGGCCGGGAAGGGGTGAAAACCCGGCCCGCGCCCACCCGCCGGCAGCGGCCCGCCTAGGGTCGGAGCCATGCGACCCATCGACACGGCACCTCTCGTCGCCGACCCGTACGGCACCCTCGCCGCGCTGCGGGAAGCCGGCCCGGTCCACCGGATCCAGGGCACCGACGGCAAGCCCGCCTGGCTCGTGACCCGTTACGAGGACGTCCGCCGCTCGCTCGCCGACCCGCGGCTGTCCCTCGACAAACGCCACGCCAAGCCCGGCAACTACGCGGGCTTCGCGCTGCCCCCGGCGCTCGACGCCAACCTGCTCAACATGGACCCGCCGGACCACACCCGCGTCCGCCGCCTGGTGGTCAAGGCGTTCACGCCCGGGCGGGTGGAGAAGCTGCGGGAGCCGGTGCGCCGCCTCGCTGACGGACTGCTGGACGCGGTCGAACCGGCGGGCTCCGCCGACCTGCTGGCCGTCTACGCCGGTCCGCTGCCCATCCTCGTCATGTGCGACCTGCTGGGCGTCCCGGAGGACCGGCGGCTCGACTTCCGGACCTGGACCGACGCCCTGGTCACCCCCGACCCCGCCCGCCCGGAGGCGGCCCGCGAGGCGATCGGGAGCATGACGCGGTTCCTCACCGGCCTGCTCGCCGCCAAGCGCGCCGAGCCCGCGGACGACCTGCTCTCCGATCTCGTCGCCGTCCGCGACGGCGGCGACCGCCTGTCCGAGGACGAACTGACCTCGCTCGCCTTCCTCCTCCTCTTCGCCGGCTACGAGAACACCGTCCACCTGATCGCCAACTCGGTGCTGGCCCTCCTGGACCACCCGGAGCAGCTCCGCGCCTTGCGAAAGAATCCGGACGGACTCGTGGCGGCCGTAGAGGAACTGAACCGCTACGACGGGCCCGCTCCGCTGGCCATCCGCCGCTTCCCGCTGGAGGACGTCGAGATCGGCGGCGTCACCGTGCCGGCCGGCGAGACCGTCCTGCTCTCCCTGGCCTCCGCCAACCGCGACCCCGCCCGCTTCCCCGACGCCGACCGCCTTGACCTGGGGCGGAGTGACTTCGGTCACCTCGCGCTGGGCCATGGCATCCACTACTGCCTGGGCGCCGCACTGGGCCGGGCGGAGACCGAGATCGCCCTCGCGGCGCTGCTGGAGCGCTTCGACAAGCTGGAACTCGCCGTTCCGAGGGATGAACTGAAATGGCGTCCGTCCATCCGCGCACGTGGCTTGATTTCGCTCCCCGTGCGCTGGTCGACCTCAAGCCGAACAGGTTTTTGATGCATAACCCATCCTTGATGAGGTAGAACTGTCTTCGAGCCCGCCCGGTGTGCATCCCCCGTCGCACCGGGCGGGCCTTCGCGTGCCCGGCGCGGCCGGGCCGGAGAAGGCGGCGGGACGCGCCGCGCGCCGGCCGGCCAGCGGCGGACACCGGCCGGCGGAACCGGCCTCTCGCCGCCCGACGGCCCGGGGGCGGGCCGCCGGAGGGAGCCGCTCAGCCGCTGCCCGGCGGGAACTTCAGCAGGGCCACCGCGGCCAGCATCTGGACGCTCACGGCCGCGACCGCCTTGCGGGTCGGCAGGTGGTGCTGACCCCGGATCAGGAGGGTGGCCAGGGCGCAGCCGAAGGCGGCGGTCGCCGACGCGGTGGCGCGGACGGGGATGGACGTGCTCGGCAGACAGGTGTCCAGCGCCAGCCGGGGGAGGTCGGTGGTCCAGAAGACGAGGACGAACAGGCTCGCCGTCGGCCCGGGCCGGCCGTTGCCGCCGAGCCGGCGGGCGATGGCGTGGGTGACCAGTCCGAGCAGCACGCTGGCGAGCAGGACGACACCGGAGCCGATGGCCATGGCCTCCAGGGCGAGCGGGGGGCTCACGTCCCACTGGGCCCAGAACGAGTCCTTGGCCAGGGTTCCCAGCGCCCCGCAGAGCAGGCAGAGGAACATGGCGGCGCCCCAGACGCTCCGGTCCCGGGCCTCGTCGAGCACTTCGACAGGCCGGTACCAGAGCCCGAATATGAGCCGGTGCCAGAGCAGCTTGCGCCGTCCGGATTCCGGGGGGCGGGGGGAGGTCGTGGTGGTCAGGGGCATGG
>NZ_JBPQTX010000214.1:0-12499 GCF_051386555.1 Streptomyces sp. URMC 126 | reverse complement strand
GGGGTGGGCATGCGGGAGTGGTCCAGGGGAGCGAGATGATCCGGCGGCCCGTCGGGGCCGGTGCGGCGCGGGCGGGGGCCCGCCCGTGGCAGGTTAGCGGCGAAGTCGCTCAGCGACCGCGCAGGCGGCGCACGAGGATGCTCGCGTCGCCGCGCGCCTCGAGGTCGGCGAGGACGACGGCGACGGCCTCCCGGACGATCCGGCCGCGGTCCACCGCGAGCCCGTGCTCGCCGCGCAGCACCAGCCGCGCGTGCTCAAGGTCCATGAGCTCCTCGGCGGAGACGTAGACCGTGATCTTCTCGTCGTGGCGCTCCCGCCCGCTGGGCCGGCGGTTGGCGGCCCGCCCGCGCCGCCGGGGCGCGGCCGGCTCGACGGCCCGGGAGCCGGCGGCAGCGGCGGCACCGCGCGGCGCCGGGCGCTCGCGCCCGTCCGCGGCCGGCCGGCGCTCGGCGGCGTCCTGGTCGGCGGCCCCTTCGGAGGCGGACGGGGGAGCGGGCGCCGCGTCGGGCTCCGCGGCGGCCGGCCCGGGCACCCGCGCGGAAGCGGGGGCGGGGGCGGAAGCGACGCCGTCGGCGGGCGTCTTGGCCTGTCTGCGGGGGGCCGAGGACTGGAGCCCCACCCCTCCGGTGGTGCGGAACAGCTCGTCGGCGCCGGGCAGACTCACTCGGCGTGACACCGGGCGAGCACCTCCCTGGCGAGCTGGCGGTAGGCGGCGGCGCCCACGGAGTTGGAGGCGTACGTGGTGATGGGCTCGCCGGCGACGGTGGTCTCCGGGAAGCGGACGGTCCGTCCGATGACGGTGTGGTAGACGTGGTCGTCGAACGCCTCGACCACCCGCGCGAGCACCTCGCGGCTGTGCACCGTCCGCGAGTCGTACATCGTCGCGAGGATGCCGTCGAGCTCCAGCTCGGGGTTGAGCCGCTCCTGGACCTTCTCGATGGTCTCGGTGAGCAGGGCCACGCCGCGCAGCGCGAAGAACTCGCACTCCAGGGGGACGATCACCTTGTGAGCCGCCGTCAGCGCGTTGACGGTCAGCAGGCCGAGCGACGGCTGACAGTCGATCACGATGTAGTCGTAGTCGGCCATCAGCGGCTTGAGCGCGCGCTGGAGCGTGGACTCCCGGGCGACCTCGCTGACGAGCTGGACCTCGGCGGCGGACAGGTCGATGTTGCTGGGCAGCAGGTCCATGTTGGGCACCGCGGTCTTCAGCAGCACCTCGTCGGCCGACATCCCGCGCTCCATCAGCAGGTTGTAGACCGTCAGGTCGAGCTCCATCGGGTTGACGCCCAGTCCGACGGAGAGCGCGCCCTGCGGGTCGAAGTCGACGAGCAGCACCCGGCGGCCGTACTCGGCGAGCGCGGCGCCCAGGTTGATGGTCGAGGTGGTCTTGCCGACCCCGCCCTTCTGGTTGCACATCGCGATGATCTTCGCCGGACCGTGGTCGGTCAGCGGGCCCGGGATGGGGAAGTACGGCAGCGGACGGCCGGTGGGGCCGATGCGCTCACGGCGCTGGCGGGCCGCGTCGGGGGCCAGGGTGGCCGCGTACTCCGGGTCGGGCTCGTACTCCGCGTCGGGGTCGTAGAAGTGCCCGTCGGGCACTTCCTCGTAGTCGGCGAGACGGGCGGGATCACCGCCGCGGTCGCCGGCCATGGCGTTCACGTGTAGACCGTCCATGCTCGGGTGGGCTGTCGTCATGCTCTGGATGTCCTGCTGTGCCGCGAAGGTCTGGACGGCGACGGAGCCGACAGCGTGGAGCCCCACGGGGCTCCGGCCCTGCGCAGGCATTCCTGGATGACCACCCCCGGGAGCAAATGTCGACTCATTCACAAGTCGTCCTACCTCCTTGGTGACCAGGAAACATCTAGATAGGTCAGCGTGGCACCATGCCGACGGTCTGCGACTCTATGGCGTGTCGGCGGTCCGCAGCAACACAATCCGCCGGAGACGGCACGATGTGTCGGCAATCGAACACCCTTCTGTCAAGGGTGTTCGGGGTATCACCCGCAAGTTTTCCGAACGGCGGTCACCTCGGGAAAACCGGCCCGAATCCGGCACCAAACACGGCCGGCAGGGCCTCGTGGACGAGGCCCTGCCGGATGTGATTCCCCTCGGGGACGGTTTGACGCCTCAGCCGAGCAGCGCGCTCAGTTCGACGTGCGCAAGGCCGTGCGCCTCGGCGACGGGGCCGTAAACGACCTGTCCCTCATGGACGTTGAGGCCCTTGGCGAGCGCGGCGTCCCGGCTCAGCGCCTCCTGCCAGCCACGGTTGGCCAGCTCCACGATGTAGGGCAGCGTGGCGTTGGTCAGCGCGTAGGTGGAGGTGTTCGGGACCGCGCCGGGCATGTTGGCGACGCAGTAGAACACGGAGTCGTGGACGGTGAAGGTCGGCTCCGCGTGGGTGGTCGGCTTCGAGTCCTCGAAGCAGCCGCCCTGGTCGATCGCAATGTCGACAAGTACACTTCCGGGCTTCATCTTGGCGACGAGCTCGTTGGTGACCAGCTTGGGGGCCTTGGCGCCCGGGATGAGGACGGCGCCGATGACGAGGTCGGCCTCGGTGACGGCCTTCTCCAGCTCGTAGGCGTTGGAGACGATCGTCTGCACCTTGGTGCCGAAGACCTTGTCGGCCTCGCGCAGCTTGTTGATGTCCTTGTCGAGCAGGGTCACGTGGAAGCCCATGCCGACGGCGATCTGCGTGGCGTTCCAGCCGGAGACACCGCCGCCGATGACCACGGCCTTGCCCGCGTGGGTGCCCGGGACGCCGCCCGGCAGCACGCCGCGGCCGCCGGCCGAGCGCATCAGGTGGTACGCGCCGACCTGCGGGGCCAGCCGGCCCGCGACCTCGGACATCGGGGCGAGCAGCGGCAGCGCGCGGTTGGCGAGCTCGACGGTCTCGTAGGCGATGGCCGTGGTGCCCGACTCCAGCAGCGCGTCCGTGCACTCACGGGAGGCGGCCAGGTGCAGGTAGGTGAAGAGGGTCTGGCCCTTGCGGAGGCGGTGGTACTCCTCGGCGATCGGCTCCTTGACCTTCAGGAGCAGGTCGGCGGTCGCCCAGACCTCGTCGGCGCTGTCGAGGATGGACGCGCCGGCGCCGGTGTACTCGGCGTCCGTGATGGAGGAGCCCAGACCGGCCCCCTTCTCCACGAAGACCTGGTGGCCGTTGCGCACCAGCTCGTGCACACCGGCGGGGGTGATGGCCACGCGGAACTCGTTGTTCTTGACCTCGCGGGGGATGCCGACCTTCACGTCGATCACGGTCCTTGAATCAGGGGGTTTCAGGCTAATCCGGAAATGCCACGGCATACCAGAGCAGACCGCGTCGATCGCGGCGCAACCAGTCTAATGAAGGATGTCGAGCTGTCTAGCCTTGCAAAGCAACAAACTTTTCCGGAACTGCCATCGCTTTCGCAGGTTACCCGGCGTGTACCCGTCAGGCATCCGGCTCAAGCCCGCCCCGCGAGCCCACGGGGTGCCGCGGCTACGCCGGATCCGCGCCCCCGGCCTCACCCGTCCCCGCCGCCACGGGCGCCTCCGCCGGCCCGCTGAGCAGGGCTTCCGCCGTCCGCAGCTGCGCCTCGGCGCCGGCCGGGTCGGCGAGCCGGCCCAGGGCGTCCGCCAGCCGCAGCCGGACGGCGGCCTCCAGCCGTCGGTCGCCCGCCCGCCGCGCGCACTCCGCCGCCTCCAGGCCCGTGCGTACCGCGTCCTGCGGCCGGCCCAGGTGCTCCTGCGCCACCGCCGCCTCGCTCAGCGCCCGCGCGTGCCCGGGCAGATCCCGCAGCCGGCGGCAGGCGGCCGAGGCGGCACGCCAGGTGCGCAGCGCCTCGCCCCACTCCCCCGCCAGGGCGTGCACCGCGCCGAGCCGCCCGTACAGCCGCGCCTCGTCGGCGAGTTCGCCGCGGGTGAGCCGCAGCTCCAGGGCCCGCCGGTACCAGTCGGTGGCCCGGGCCCAGTCCGCCAGCTCCTGGTAGGAGGCGGCGATCGACTCCATGGAACGGCTCGTCGCGTACGGGTCGCCGCACGCGCGCGCGGCCTGCAACGCCTCGCGGTAGCGGTCGAGGGCCATCCGGACGCGCCCGGCCCCGGTGTCCAGGTCGCCCAGGTTGAGCAGGGCGGCCGATTTCTCCAGGGCCATCTCCCGGCGGTCGGCCACGTCCAGCACCAGCCGGTGCAGCCCGTACTGCTCGGGTCCGGCCTCCTCGGGCGGCAGGTGCGCGGAGAGCGCCCGGGTCAGCGCGGAGACCAAGCGGCGGGCCAGGGTGTCCAGGCCGCCGTCCTCGACGGCCAGCCGGGCGGCGGCCAACAGCGCGGGCAGCCGCGAGCGCAGCCACTCCTCCGCGACCCGGGCCGAGGGGAAGCGCAGCGGCCGGGGCAGCTCGGCCACCCGGCGGCGGACGGTGGGGTCGGCCAGCTCGGCGGCGGCCCGGCAGGAGTGCAGCTGGCGGACGACCCGTTCGAGCATCCGGGCCCGGGCCAGCTCCACCTCGGCGGGCCGGTCCTGTGTCTCCAGCAGCGCCCGCAGCAGCGGGGCCAGACAGCCGGGCACCTGATACTGCGCGGGCAGCTCCCCCGGCGCCCCCGGCACGCCGTCCACCGGCACCGGGCGGAGCAGGCCGCGGGCGACGAAGTCGTCCAGCGCGGCCTGGGCGGCCGCGACCGAGCAGCCGGCCAGCGCGGAGGCGGTGTGCGCGTCGGCGGGCCCGGCGGGGGCCAGCGCGAGCAGCCGCAGTATCCGGGCGTCGAGCGCGGGCAGCGCCTCGTAGGCGAGCCAGAGGGCGCGGGCCAGGGGGCGGCCGGTGGTGCCGTCGTGGCCTTCGGGGACGGGGAGTTCGCGCAGCCGCCGGG
Organism: Streptomyces sp. URMC 126; assembly: GCF_051386555.1. Taxonomy (NCBI): domain Bacteria; kingdom Bacillati; phylum Actinomycetota; class Actinomycetes; order Kitasatosporales; family Streptomycetaceae; genus Streptomyces; species Streptomyces sp. URMC 126. Next base: position 7,660 of record NZ_JBPQTX010000214.1, on the reverse strand, counting down.
CCGCGTCGGCGACGGACATCTTGGGGTGGGCGGCCAGCCAGCCGCCGACCAGCACCAGCGCGGCGGGCTGCCCGGCGCACTCCTCGACCACAGCGCCGGCGGCCATCGGATCGCAGGTGATGCGGGTGGGTCCGGCGAACCGCTCCAGGAGGTCGACGGCGGCGGCGGTCTCCAGCCCGCCGAGCGTGCACGGCCGGACGTCGGTGACGCCGGTCAGCGGCCCCCGGGCGACGGCGACGACGAGACAGCCCGGTTCGTCGGGCAGCAGCGGCTCGACGGAGGCGGCGCCCGACGCGTCGTCCAGGAGCAGCAGGACGCGGCGGCCGGCCAGGGCCGCGCGGAGGGCGGCGGTGAGCTCGTCCTCCTCGGCCCCGGCGGGCGCGGTGGCGGTGGCGCCGAGGTCGGCGAGGAGGGCGCGGGCGGTGCGGTCGGTGGGGACGGGGGTGCCGTCGGCGTCGGTGAGGCGCGCGCGGAGTACTCCGTCCGGGTAATCCCTCTCCAGCCGCCGGGCCAGCTCCTCGGCGAGCGCGGTGCGCCCGGAACCGGGGCGTCCGGCGATCAGCAGCACCCGGCTGCGGGGCGGTTTTCGGCCGGAGAGGGTGTCCAGGCCGGTACGGGCGATGTCCGCCCGAAGCTCTTTCAGTTCCCGGTCGCGGCCGGTGAACAGGCCCGCGCCGGTGAGCGCGACGCCCGTCACGGGCGCGTCCGGGCGGCGGGGGCGCACGCCGGGGCCCACCCGCTCCGGGCGGACCACCGCGAGGTTGTCGGTCTCCACGACCCGAGCGTAGTTGAAACGAGCGCGGACCCGCGGACGCCGGGCCCGGACTCATATGACGATCCCCTTTTCAGCCCGGCACCCAGCCCGTCTGGGGGCACCCCCTCTGGGGGAGTTTGAGGACAACCGCGCGGAGCGCGGTTTCGGGGGGTGCGGGGGCCCGCCCCCGCAAGAAACGGGAAGGGGCGGGACTGGGGCAACCCCCCCCCTACGCCTCGAACGGCCGCGCAGGCCAAGGAGCATCGGCCGGCCGCAGAGCGTCGATCCCGTCCCCGGCCCGAGCGGCGCTCAGAGCCAGCACCCCCACCGCGAGACACGTGTTGTGCAGCTCACCGGCGAGCACCCCACGCACCAGATCCACGAGCGGCACGCGAGCGAGCTGCATGTCCGCCTCCTCCTCGGAGACCTCGAACCGCTCCCCCTCCACGGCGGACAGATCGCGGGCCAGGAAGATCCGCAGCGCCTCGTCGCAGCCGCCGGGCGAGGTGTAGACGTCCGTCAGCACCCGCCAGTCCTCGGCCTTGACGTGCGCCTCCTCGTAGAGCTCGCGGCGCGCGGCGTTCAGCGGGTTCTCCCCGGGGACGTCCAGCAGCCCGGCGGGGATCTCCCAGAGCCGGTGCCGTACGGGGTGCCGGTACTGGTTGATGACCAGCACCCGGTCCTGCTCGTCGAGGGCGAGGACGGCGACGGAGCCGGGGTGCACCTGGTAGTCGCGGTTGACGCGGCTGCCGTCCGGCATCACCACCTCGTCCGTGCGCGCACTGGTCTTGGCCCCGACGAACGGCGTGGCCGAGGCGGTGACCCGCCACTCCTCGGCGGTGTCCTTGATGCGCATCTACGTCCTCCAGAACTCAAGAAACACAAAAACCGGGGTGAGGCCCTCCGCGAAGGAGGGGCTCACCCCGGTCAACCGTACAGATCAGCCCTGCTGACGCCGAACGGCGGCCTTCACCAGACCGGCGAACAGCGGGTGCGGCCGGGTCGGCCGGGAGCGCAGCTCGGGGTGGGCCTGGGTGGCGACGAGGTACGGGTGCACCTCGCGCGGGTACTCGACGTACTCGACCAGCTTGTTGTCCGGGGAGGTGCCGGAGAAGACGATGCCCGCCTTCTTCTCCAGCTCCGCGCGGTACGCGTTGTTGACCTCGTAGCGGTGGCGGTGGCGCTCCTCGACGTACGGCTGGTCGTCGTAGACCTCGCGGACGATGGAGCCCTCGGCCAGCTTGGCCGGGTACATGCCCAGGCGCATCGTTCCGCCCAGGTCGCCCTCGCCGGCGACGATGTCCATCTGCTCGGCCATGGTGGAGATCACCGGGTGGGCGGTGGCCGGCTCGAACTCGGTGGAGTTGGCGTCGGTGATGCCGGCCAGGTTGCGCGCGGCCTCGATGACCACGCACTGGAGACCCAGGCAGAGACCCAGCAGCGGGACCTTGTTCTCACGGGCGTAGGTGATGGCGCCGACCTTGCCGTTGACGCCACGCTCGCCGAAGCCGCCCGGGATGCAGATGGCGTCCACGTCGGAGAGCTGCGCCTTGGCACCGGCGGGGGTGACGCAGTCGTCCGAAGTCACCCATTTGATCTTCACCCGCGCACGGTTGGCGAAGCCACCCGCTCGGATGGCTTCCGTGACCGAGAGGTAGGCGTCCGGCAGGTCGATGTACTTGCCGACGAGCGCGACGGTGACCTCGTGGTCCGGCTGGTGGACGCGGTCCAGCAGGTCGTCCCACTGGGCCCAGTCCACGTCGCGGAACGGCAGGTCGAGCTTGCGGACGACGTAGGCGTCCAGGCCCTCGGCGTGCAGCACCTTCGGGATGTCGTAGATCGACTTGGCGTCGATGGCGGCGACCACCGCGTCCTCGTCGACGTCGCACATCAGCGAGATCTTGCGCTTGATGGCGGTCGGGACCTCGCGGTCGGCGCGCAGCACGATCGCGTCGGGCTGGATGCCGATGTTGCGCAGCGCGGCCACCGAGTGCTGGGTGGGCTTGGTCTTCAGCTCGCCGGAGGGGCCGATGTAGGGCAGCAGCGAGATGTGCACGACGAAGACGTTGTCGCGGCCGACCTCGTGACGGACCTGGCGGACGGTCTCCAGGAACGGCAGCGACTCGATGTCGCCGACCGTGCCGCCGACCTCGGTGATGACGACGTCGACGTCCTCGGTCGCCATCCGCCGGATGCGGTGCTTGATCTCGTTGGTGATGTGCGGGATGACCTGCACGGTGTCGCCCAGGTACTCGCCGCGCCGCTCCTTGGCGATCACGGAGGAGTACACCTGGCCGGTGGTGACGTTGGCGCTGCCGTCGAGGTCGACGTCGAGGAAGCGCTCGTAGTGGCCGATGTCCAGGTCGGTCTCGGCACCGTCGTTGGTGACGAACACCTCGCCGTGCTGGAACGGGTTCATCGTGCCCGGGTCGACGTTCAGGTACGGGTCGAGCTTCTGCATCGTCACGCGCAGACCCCGGGCCTTGAGCAGCGCACCCAGGCTGGAGGCGGTCAGCCCCTTGCCGAGCGAGGAGGCGACACCCCCGGTGACGAAGAGGTGCTTGGTCGTCGTGGGCTTAGCGGCAATGGCCAAAGGGGGTCTCCCGTGGTCGCGAGGTGGAGGTGCGTACCGGCGCTCACCCGGCGTCTTTGCGGGGGTGCCGTCGCTGCGGTCGAGGGGTCTTGCGCCCACCGGTCCACGGGGTACCAGGGTATCAGCGCCCCGGGGCGGGCGCCGCCGGTGACGCGGCGCGACGGGCCCGCGGACCGTGCGTCACGGGCGCGCGCCCCCTGGGTCCCGGGCCACCCATTCGGCACAGATTCCCCGGCCAACCGTCGCGCGTCGCCCAACTCGGCGTCGTATCCTGCACGGACACACGGAGCGAGCCGGCCGGCACGGCACCCCTGAGCCCCAGCCACCGCTGGGAGGTGTGCACCCACCCCTTCCGGAACATGAGCTCGTCGAAGATCGCTTGACCGCCAGAGGCCCCCTTGGGGTCACGATGCCGTTCGACTGGAGATGACGTGGCCGGGCGTATCGAGGATTACGCACTCATCGGCGACATGCAGACCGCCGCCCTGGTCTGCAGGGACGGCACGGCCGACTGGCTGTGCCTACCGCGGTTCGATTCCCACGCGGCGTTCGCCGGGCTGCTGGGTACAGAGGAACACGGCTACTGGCGGATCGGCCCGGCGCACCCCTCGGGGGCCGCGCCGCCGCGCGCCGACCGCCGCCGTTACCGGGGCGACTCCCTGGTCCTGGAGTCCGAGTGGGACACCGCACGGGGAACCGTCCGGATCATCGACTTCATGCCCCCGCGCGACGGGGCGCCGCAGCTGATCCGGATCGTGGAGGGCGTCAGCGGCCGGGTGCCGATGCGCTCCGCGCTGCGGATGCGGTTCTCCTACGGGCGGGTGGTGCCCTGGGTGCACAAGGTCGGTGACCGCACGGTGGCCGTCGCGGGCCCCGACTCGGTCTGGCTGGACACCACCGCCGACACCTTCGGCAAGGACCTGACGACCTACTCCGACTTCACCGTCTCCCCCGGCGAGCGGGTGGCCTTCACCATCAGCTGGCAGCCCTCGCACAGCGGCCCGCCGGCGCTGCCCGACCCGGACGGGGCCCTGGAGGCCACCGAGGAGTTCTGGCGCGAGTGGGTCGAGCACTGTACGTACCACGGCCCCTACCGGGACGCCGTCGTCCGCTCGCTGATCACGCTCAAGGCGCTGACCTACGCGCCCACCGGCGGCATCGTCGCCGCCCCCACCACGTCCCTGCCGGAGGAGATCGGCGGCGTCCGCAACTGGGACTACCGCTTCACCTGGCTGCGGGACGCCGCGATCACCCTGTCGTCGCTGCTGCGCACCGGCTACCGCGAGGAGGCCCGCGCCTGGCGTGAGTGGCTGCTGCGGGCCGTCGCCGGCGACCCCGAGAACCTCCAGATCATGTACGGGATCGCGGGCGAGCGGGAGCTGAGCGAGGCGGAGCTGTCCTGGCTGCCGGGGTACGAGAACTCGCGGCCGGTCCGGGTGGGCAACGGCGCGGCCGGCCAGCTCCAGCTGGACGTCTACGGCGAGGTCACCGAGGCCCTGCACCTGGCGCATATGACGGGCCTGGCCCGCAACGACTACGCGTCCCTCCTCCAGCTGCGGCTGATCGGCTACCTGGAGGACCACTGGAACGAGCCCGACGAGGGCATCTGGGAGGTCCGCGGCCCGCGCCGGCACTTCGTCCACTCCAAGGTGATGGCCTGGGTGGCGGTGGACCGCACCATCAAGCTCATCGAGTCCGGAGACGTGGACGGCCCGCTGGAGCGCTGGCGGGAGCTGCGCGACGACATCCACCGGGACGTGTGCGAGAAGGGCTACGACAAGGAGCGCAACACCTTCACCCAGTCCTACGGCTCCAAGGAGCTGGACGCCTCGCTGCTGCTCATTCCGCAGATGGGTTTCCTGCCGCCGGACGACAAGCGCGTCATCGGCACCATCGAGGCGATCCAGCGCGAGTTGTCCACCCCCGACGGCTTCGTGCTGCGCTACCCGACGGCGGGCGAGCACGCGGGTGTGGACGGTCTTGAGGGTGACGAAGGGGCCTTCCTGGCCTGCTCGTTCTGGCTCGCCGACGACCTGGCGATGATCGGGCGGGTGGACGAGGCGCGGCAGCTCTTCGAGAAGCTGCTGGCCCTCCGCAACGACCTCGGCCTGCTCGCCGAGGAGTGGGACCCGCACCTGAAGCGGCAGGTCGGCAACTTCCCGCAGGCGTTCAGCCACGTTCCGCTGATCGACACCGCGCTGCGGCTGACGGCGTCGAGCGCCTTCGGCGGCTGACGCCGGACGGACGGGCGGGCCCGACGGCCCGCCCGGGCCCTCGCGTGTCGGGGCTCAGTACTTCTTCACGCCCACGTGGTCCACGATCAGCCGCCGCCTGTCGTGGTCGAACGCGAAGTGGATCCGGCCCACCTCGTTGTGGGACGTGGCGTCGCGCACCTTCACATGCGGCAGGCCGTCGCGCCGGTCGTCGCCGTCGTAGGAGAAGTAGCGCAGTTTGCGGTCCTTCTTGATGGTCAGATCGCTCGTCGCGACCGTCAGCCCGTGCTGTTCCTTGAACCAGTGGGTGATACGGGGCATCTTCTCGGGCCGCCCGTTCGGCTGGTCGTAGAGGTCGACCGCGGCCTTGGCGAGCGTGATCAACTGCTGGGTCATCTCGTCCGGGTGGGGATAGCCGGACGAGCGCCAGGAGCGCTCGGCGCCGGCCGTGAACACGATCCGGTGGTCGGCCGCCTCCTCCAGGGCCCGATAGGTGGCCGCCGGGTCGGCGGGGTCCAGTCCGGGCACCTCCTCCCAGGGGTCCGCGGGCTCCCCGGCCTTGGGGTCGTCGCGTTTCACCTCCCGCACGTAGAGGTCCCTCCAGTACTCGGCCTCCCGGCGGGCGGCGTCGGCGTCCCCGGCGGCCTCCAGCCGGGTGGTGAGCGCCTGGGCCTCGCCCTCCCAGAAGGCGACGTCCGCCTCCAGGCGGGCCACCCGTTCCTCGTAGACGTCCAGTTGCCGGGTGACGTCGCCCGTCGCGCGGGCCGCCGCGAGGCGTTCGGCGGCCCGCCGGGCGGCGGTGCCCCGGGCGGCCCGGCGCGCGGCCTCCCAGCCGCGGTCCGATCCGCGGGCGACGACGGCGAGTTCGCCGAGGGTGCGCATCCAGCGGAAGCGGGTGGCGGGTTCGGTGATCTCGGCGCGGGCGTACGCGGGGTGGCTCAGCGCCGGCAGCGGCCACACCAGCCGGGCGCCGCCGTCCGGCACGGCGGCCTCCGGCAGCAGCCGGCACAGCTCCCGGGACGTGCCGTAGTTGAGGGTGACGACCTGGGCCAGGCCGATCAGTTCGCCGGCCGCCTGCCGCGCGGCGGTCCAGGCGGCGTCCTCCCGGGGGTGCATCAGCAGGATGGGCAGCCGGGTGCGGCCGGCCAGCGACTCGGCGAGCACGGCGGTCTGCGCGGTCTCCCGGATCCGCTCGTACCGCCCGGTCACCCGCTGCCCGAGGACGTGCAGCCGGAGCGCCTCGTCGGCGGCGACCGTCCGCAGCAGTCCGGGCCGGCGCAGCATCGGGTCCTGCACGGGCGCGATCCAGCCCCCGTCGACCTCCCGGCCCATCACCACCCGCAGGCCCACCCGGCCCGCCACGGAGGAGACGGTGATGCGGGTGACGAACCGGCCGACGTCACCGTCGAGCGGCTGGGTGACGGTGACCCGTACGGCCGTCGCGTCCGGTGGGCCCTCGACGGCCCACTCGACCGTACGGCCGCCGTGCAGCGGGCGGGGGCCGCCGGGGGCCGTCAGCTCCTCCACGGCGGGCCCGTCCCCCGCGGGCCCGCTCAGCCAGACGCCGACGTGCTCGCGTACCAGCGGGAAGGGGTCCGCGCCCGGGAAGGTGCTGACTTCGGCGTCGAATACGTAGAGCGGCTGCATCGTCATCCCCCGAGGTCCTGGCTCGACCGGCCGTCGCCGGATCCGGGTCACCCTGCCTATCACGCGGTCGCGGCGGGGCACCCGACTATGCGGCAACTGCCGCGGTGGCCAGGGTCCTTCTGCTATGTAGGTGCCGCCTCATGTCCGGTGGGGGGGGGCGGCCGGGCCGCCGCTGCGGGCTCCCGGCTCACTCCTGCCGCTCGTCCACTACGGGGCCCGGGCGCCGTCGCTCGGCCCGTAGGGGATTCCCGGCGCCGCCGCTCGACCCGTAGGGGGTTCCCGGGCTCCGTCACTCGGCCCGCAGGGGTTCCCGGGCGCCGCCACTCGGCCCGTAGGGGATTCCCGGGCGCCGCCAGTCGGCCCGCAGGGTTTCCCGGGCGCCGTCGCTCGGCCCGCAGGGGTTCCCTGACGCCGTCGCCCCGCCCGTACGGGCGCCCGGGAACCCCTACGGGC
>NZ_JBPQTX010000213.1:0-12695 GCF_051386555.1 Streptomyces sp. URMC 126 | reverse complement strand
CCCCCCCCCCCCCCTCCGCCATTTACCACCCACCCCACCCTCACCGACCGTCACGGTTCATATCCAGAAAGCAACAAAAAGACCGCCAACCGCCCACTCACCCACACCCCCACAGATCCCACCAAATCATCCGAACAGTTGACGTCTATAGTGTTCTGAGTGTTCGCGCGAATAAGCAGCAAAGGCAAGTTCGCCGCGTGGCGGCAACCGCGGGTGATCCTGTGGGCCGTGGCGGGGGTGGTGACGCTCGGATTCCTCATCGCGCTGGAGTTCGCCGCGCGTCGCTACGGCGGCGAACCGGGGCCCCTGGTCACCCAGGCGAAGGAACTCGTCTTCCCGCCCAAGCCGGGCCCGCTGTACGCCGGCCTGGCGCTGACCATGGTGGTACTCACCTGGCGTCAGCGGTTCATCGCGGCCGCCTTCGCGATCGGCATCGACGTCGTCTTCGTCCTCGGACGGTGGGCGGCCGACGTCAAGGTGACCGACGGCCGTTACTTCGGCAACGGTGCGCTGTGGGCGATGCTGGGCGTCGCCGTAGTCGCCATCACGCGCCGTAGCGGCCGGGAACGCGTCCTGTTGCTGAAGGGCGTCGGGCTGGGCCTGCTGCTGGTGGCCGGCCGCAAGATCGGCGACACCTGGCTCATGATCACGTGGGAGACCCGTCCGTCGGTGCTCGACCAGTACGTGGCGACCGCCGACCACGCGCTCGGCAACCCGTCATGGGTGGCGGGCCGCATCCTCAAAGCCACCGAGCCGATCGGTGATCACATCCTCGACCTGGTCTACGCGCACCTCGCTGTGGCGGCGATCGTCGTCGCGCTGTACCAGCTCCGCAACGTGGCGGCCGAGCGCCGCTTCCCGACCCACCACCTGGTGCGCACGTTCCTGGTGATCGGGCTGGTCGGCCCGGCGTTCTACATGCTCTTCCCCGTGGTCGGACCGGTCTTCGCCTACGGCCCGGGCACCTCCGGCACCGGCGGCGTCGAGTGGGCGACGGCCAACATCTGGCCGCACACGCCACCGTCGATCGGCATCCCGCACGCCTTCACGTACGACACCCTCACCCCGCGCAACTGCATGCCCAGCCTGCACACCGCCTGGGCCACCGCGATCTTCATCCACTCCCGCAAGGGTGCCCGCTGGGTGCGCTACGGCGGCGCGTTCTGGCTGGCCGCCACCATCAGCGCGACCCTGGGCTTCGGCTACCACTACGGCGCGGACGTCATCGCCGGCGTGGTCTTCGCGCTCACCATCGAGGCGGGCGTGCGCCTCTTCGACCGCGGCCCGGACCGCTCGGGCATTCTGCTGATCGCCTACGGCACGACGGTCTTCACCGCGTTCCTCCTCTCGTACCGCTTCCTCCCCCTGACCATGGCCGAACACCCCTGGATCTTCGGCCCCCTCCTCATCCTGGCCACGCTCTCGGTCATCTACGCCTACCTCCGCGTCACCCGCCAGTGGGACGCAAAACCCGCCCTCCCGACCCTGGAACCGGAACCCCAGCACCCGGAACCGCAACCGGAACTCGTCTGAGTGAACCCGCGTTCCACCGGGCCCGGATCATTCCCCGATGCGGGGTGCGAGGCGGAAGGAGGCCCGCCACCCCGGCCAGGGGATGGCGGGCCGTGTTGTCCGCTCAAGTCGCCGCCTTGACGGTCTGAAGCGGGCTCACCAGCGGTACGGCTGGCTGGGTCAGTCCCCGTCGCGTCCTGGTACGAGCCCTCCGGGCGTAAGGGGGCGATCGCTTGCGTCGGTGGTAAGGGCGCCTGGGTCAGTGACCCTTGATGGGCGATTCCGAGGAGCGGGATCCGCGCCTGCGCTGAGCTCCCGCCTGACCCGCCGCCACGCTCGGATGATCTGTGGCAGCCGTGCCAGCACCTCACTGATCTGCGTCAGCAGTAGTGTGACGCAGCCGAACGCGGCGAGGATGACGAGAGTCACGTCGTCCCACTTCACTGGGAGACCTCTTCCTTGTGCTGGGCCGCACCGCGGCTCTTGGACAACGGCAGAACGGCGTGACCCATGCCGTGCATGTGGTCACCGGGCATACGTGTGACGCCGCTGAGGATGCCGACCGGCGCGAGTGCAGGGCGCAGTGTGCGATTCCAGGTTCTTGAGCGGTTGCCAGTGCCAGCGAGGCTGACGCCAGCGGGCAGGTGATGTGCCAGGTAGGCACGTGTTTCGCGCCCCCCACCGAATTGATGTCCTGCCAGGGCCCAGAGTCCGCGCAGCTGCTCCGTGCGTCTATCCGAATCGAAGCTGTCGGCAGGGGGATTGATGCCGAGAGTGGCCTGTCCGACATCAATCCAGAACTGCATCGGAGGGTGGGCCATTAATGTGCCAGTGCTTCTGGGCATGTCGATATACCTCAAACCTCCCCGGCCGCTATTTCATTCTGTTTCGCGCTCCATGTGCCTCCCCGGGTGCCGGGGCCCGTAGAAGGCGCCGCTTACCGACTCTCCGCAAGCCGGGCACGAGCATGAAAGCGCGCTTTGGTATGAGTGCTCTAACGGCCCCTGCCTGTTCGGGGGCGGGCCAACGGGTGAAGCATCAGCCGAATACGGCCTTGCGGGAGATCCAGTCGAGGGCTTCCACGCCCAGTCGGTCGGGTGCTTCGAGCAACGTGGTTTCCGTCGCCGAAAGGTCTGTCAGCACTTCGGGCGCGCCCGACCTGTTCAGCACGGCGAGACGTTCCATCGCCGATGTGACGGCACCGGGCCAGCCCGGCATACCGAAGTGGGTGGGGTATGTGACCGCGGCCGACATGGCTCTGTGCAGCAGTCCTGCGCGCCAGCCCTGTTCGCGCATCACCTTCGCGGTGAACCAGACATGGTCGTCGACGTGCCGGACGAACTCCGCCACGGGCTCGGACACCGCCCGCAGTGCGAAGGATGAGCCCCCGGCCCATGGAAGGTCCACGTCGGAGGCGACAACTACGAACGCGAGCAGCGCTTCGGGCCCGTCGCTCCGTGTGGCCAGCAGCGCTGCGCGGGCCCTGCGGTAGAGGTCTACGCTTTGCGCGAAGATCTCCCCGTCGCTCGGCCCATCGCCGGCCGCGTGGATCACATCCAGCGGTCCCTCACGCCAGGCGGCGGCGACGAGACCGACCGCCGCCGCGCTTACCAGGGCTTCCGTGTCGTCAGCGTCGATTCCGAAGTGCGCCAGGACAGAGGGGGCCTGTTCTTCGAGGTTCGGAAGCGGCGCGTGTTCCTCCGAGGCCTCGGCCTTCTCAAAGAGAGCTGCGAGTCGTGGTGACAGAGGTTCCGGCTGCGGCGCCTCCACGGTAATTCCGTGTTCGGCGAGATCATCGAAGACGGCATCGGGACCACAGTCGATGTGTGAAGAGTCGTGACGGCCCGAGCAGCCTTCCGGGCACTCGAACTCCTCGCACATCTCCGGCTCCTCGGGCTGTGCCTCGTTGATCAGGTGGTAAGCCAGCCGCTCCGCCACTGCCTCCCGTGCCGTGAGCATGGCCAGATCGAGCCGGAAAGCCTCATCCCTTAGCTCGGAGACCTCACGATCCACGGAGGCGGGCGGTTCGGGCGCTTCCGGGATCCAGGTGTACGCGGACTCCAGTGAGACCAGCAGCCAGGCGACCCGCAGTGCTTCGATCTCACCACTCCCGGCAAGCTCGGCCACGGCCTCCGCTGCTCGCCGCACCCCATCGAGCCGTGCGAGATGCCGCTCACGCGCCGGAAGCCAGACCTCGGACTCCTCGCGGGCCCGCTTGGCGTCCCAGGTCCGAGCAGCGTCGCGGTCCCGCCGCGCCCGGGTGACCAACCGGGTCAGACAAGGGCGGCAGCCGAACAGCCCGGATGTCGGTGTCGGCCCGAGCGGTATGGCCGCGAGGTCCTTGCCGAATGGCTTGTCGCACAGGCAGCAGTCCAGACCGCCCACCTGCCGTGACGTGGGCACGGCAGGCAGGGCTGCGCGGATCGTGACATGTGCGTAGGCAGGGATGTGCATATGTGGCAACTCCTCGGATGACGGCGCTCCAGCGGCGCCACCCCCATGCTCACCTCGCCTTTCGACCGTGAGTCACGGTTTGGCGTGCTGGACGGCGAACTTGACGAAAGCTGACTGGCGCCGGCCTGCGGGTTCTATGGTGTTGGCGAAACTTGACACCCCGACCAGGGAGGATGCGCATGGCCGCTTCCGACGCTTCACCCCACCCGAAAGGCGCTCACCGAGATTTGGTCGAAGCGCTGCAGGAGTTGCACCGGGCGGCGGGCCGGTTGAGCTTCCGGAAGGTGAGCACGCTCATCCGCAGTCGCGACGACCGGCTGTCGGCAGCCAGCCATGAGAGTGTGCGTTCCGCCGTCAACGGGATACGAGTGCCGCGCTGGGAAACCGTCCACGACATCGTCATGGTGTTGGCCGGCCTGTGCAGTCCGCCCCGGGACCAGGAATCGGAGACGGCCCGATTCCTGCCGCTATGGCGCGCGATCCGCGAGGGCGAGTCGGGCGCGTTGAAATCGTTTCAGGAGCTCGTCAACGGCGGATGGGGAGGCGAGGACGGCCAATGGACGCCGGAGCTGGTCATGGGTGCAGTTCTGAACCCCTTCTACGCCATTCAGATCCATCCGTCGCTTGCTGTTCCACACGAACCACTGGTCTCAGAGGACGACTGGATCCGGACAACAGTGAAGCAAATAGAGGAGCAGGGAGCCGAACACACCCTGCGGGTCTTGCTGCACATGCTGAAGGGCGACTACGTGGGAGCGGAGGAGGGTGCGCCGTACGGGTACCGCAATCCTGACCGGGAGGCCATGGAAGCGTACGCGGCCTTTCGGTACGGCTGTCAGGAGATTCTCAGGCGGCTGAGCCGCGAGCCGAACCTCCTCGCAGCGTCGATCCGTGCCATGCACGCCGACGAGACGATGGACCGGGACGACCGGGCGGAGATGCTGGAGAACGAATCCGACCTGAGCCTGATGCGTGAAGTGATGATTGTGACCCCGGACACCTGGAATGAGGTGTCCGAGGAAGCCCAGCACATGGTCTTCGGCTACCTGATCAAGCAGATCAGCCCCGCAGGTCCGTTCGGGCTTCCTGACGCCGAGCGATTCCGGATTACCTGGCGCATCCCTGAGCCGCCCGCTGCGTAGCTTCGCTTGCTCCGTGCGGAGCCCTCACGGCAACGGCCGCCACCCCGGAGCGGAGTGACGGCCGTGCACATGAAGCCCCTCGACCTAGAGGTCGAAGTACAGCTCGAACTCGTGCGGGTGCGGGCGGAGCTGCATCGGGGCGATCTCGTTCGTGCGCTTGTAGTCGATCCAGGTCTCGATCAGGTCGGACGTGAAGACGCCGCCGGCCTGGAGGTACTCGTTGTCGGCCTCGAGGGCTTCGAGGACGGCGGGGAGGGAGGTGGGGACCTGGGGGACGTTGGCGTGCTCGTCGGGGGCGAGCTCGTAGAGGTCCTTGTCGATCGGCTCGGCGGGCTCGATCTTGTTCTTGACGCCGTCGAGGCCGGCCAGGAGGAGGGCCGAGAAGGCGAGGTACGGGTTCGAGGACGGGTCCGGGGCGCGGAATTCGACGCGCTTGGCCTTCGGGTTGGAGCCCGTGATCGGGATGCGCATGGCCGCGGAGCGGTTGCGCTGCGAGTAGACCAGGTTGACCGGGGCCTCGAAGCCGGGGACCAGGCGGTGGTACGAGTTCACCGTCGGGTTGGTGAAGGCCAGCAGCGACGGGGCGTGCTTGAGGATGCCGCCGATGTAGTAGCGGGCGGTGTCCGAGAGGCCCGCGTAGCCCTGCTCGTCGTAGAAGAGGGGCTCGCCGCCGTTCCACAGGGACTGGTGGACGTGCATGCCGGAGCCGTTGTCGCCGAAGATCGGCTTGGGCATGAAGGTGGCGGTCTTGCCGTTGCGCCAGGCGACGTTCTTCACGATGTACTTGAAGAGCATCAGGTCGTCGGCGGCGGCGAGGAGGGTGTTGAACTTGTAGTTGATCTCCGCCTGGCCGGCGGTGCCCACCTCGTGGTGCTGGCGCTCGACCTGGAGGCCGGCCTTGTCCAGCTCCAGGGAGATCTCGGCGCGGAGGTCGGCGAAGTGGTCGACCGGCGGGGCCGGGAAATAGCCGCCCTTGTAACGGACCTTGTAACCGCGGTTGTTCTCCACCGCACCGGTGTTCCAGGCGCCTGCCTCGGAGTCGATGTGGTAGAAGGACTGGTTCGCCGACGTCTCGAAACGCACGTTGTCGAAGACGTAGAACTCGGCCTCGGGGCCGAAGAACGCGGTGTCCGCGATACCGGTGGAGGCGAGGTACGCCTCGGCCTTCTTCGCCACGTTCCGCGGGTCACGGCTGTACTGCTCGCCGGTGATCGGGTCGTGGATGAAGAAGTTGATGTTGAGCGTCTTGTCCCGGCGGAACGGGTCCACGCGCGCGGTGGACAGGTCCGCGCGCAGGGCCATGTCGGACTCGTGGATGGCCTGGAAGCCGCGGATCGACGAACCGTCGAAGGCCAGCTCCTCGGCCGGGTCGAACGCCGCCGCCGGAATGGTGAAGTGCTGCATCACACCCGGCAGGTCACAGAAACGGACATCGACGAACTTGACGTCCTCGTCCTTGATGAACTTCTTGGCGTCGTCGCCGTTCTGGAACATCCAACCCTCCTAGCCCGGCCGCCAGCGGTCGGGGATTGCTTCGGTGGTGCTGCGGCCGACCCTAGAGAGACCGGATTTCCCAAGCATGACCCATTTGTTTCGCCGAGGTTAACCGGAGCGCCGCGAAATGATGATCGAATCGCGCCGACGCCTACCCGGCCGGTAGTGATCGCAAGCCTTCCCAGTACCGTGGTCCGGTGGACAAAAGGCAAGCAATCGGCTCGTGGCTCTCCGGCCCCCGCGCGGCGGCGGAGCAGATGGGCATCGACTTCGGCTACCGCGGGGAACAGCTCGGGCTGCCGGAGCACGGGCCGGGCTCCGTCGCCCCGCTCGGACGGCGGTTCGCCGCGATCTTCATCGACTGGGGCCTGAGCATGCTCATCGCGTACGGCCTCTTCGCCCGGGGTGACATCCACCGGGCCGGCAACTGGGCGCTGCTGGTCTTCTTCCTGCTCAGCGTCCTCACCGTCGGCACGGTCGGCTTCACCCCCGGGAAGCGGCTGCTCCGCATCCGGGTCATCGGGGAGACCGGCGACCGGCTCACGTTCCCGAAGGCCCTGCTGCGCAGTGTGCTCCTCGTGATCGTCATCCCGGCCGTCATCTGGGACCGGGACACCCGCGGGCTGCACGACCGGCTCGCCAAGGCGGTTCAGGTGCGGTTCTAGGCATCCAGTGCGGTTCTAGTTCAGGTGCGGTTCCAGGGGTTCCAGCCGGCCGGATGCGGGATTTCGGCATCAGGCCGGGAATGGCGTCCGGTCGGGAATCGGGCGGTGTCCGGCGCCGGGCCCGGCGCGCGGCGTCCGGGCGCCAGGCCGGAAACGGAGTGAGGGCGCACCAGGCCGGAAACGGAGTGAGGGCGGGGCCGGACCGTATCGGTCCCGCCCCGCCCTCATTCCGTCCGCGCCTTTCGCGCCGTCCGTGTCAGCGGCCCTTCGGCATCCGCATGCCCTTGGGCATCGGACCCTTCGGGATCGGCATGTTGCTCATCAGGTCGCCCAGCGCCCGCAGCCGGTCGTTCACGACCGTCACCTGCGCGCCCGGCAGCACCCGGGGCAGCTTCAGCAGCGTGGTGCGGAGCTTCTTCAGCGGCACCTGGCCCTCGCCGGTGCCCACCACGATGTCGTGCACCGGCACCTCGGCCACGATGCGCGCCATCCGCTTCTTCTCGGCGGCCAGCAGGCCCTTCAGCCGGTTCGGGTTGCCCTCGCCGACCAGCACGATCCCGGCCTTGCCGACCGCCCGGTGGACGACGTCCTGATTGCGGTTCATCGCCACCGCCGGAGTCGTCGTCCAGCCGCGCCCGATGTTGTCCAGCACGGCGGCCGCCGCGCCCGGCTGGCCCTCCATCTGCCCGAAGGCGGCACGCTCGGCACGGCGGCCGAAGACGATCGCCATCGCGAGGAAGGCCAGCAGGAAGCCCAGGATGCCCAGGTAGATCGGGTGGTCGATCCAGAAGCCGATGGCGAGGAGGACACCGAAGGTGACGATGCCCACGCCCGCGACGACAAGACCGACCTTCGAATCGACCTTCTTGGTCATCTTGTAGGTCAGGGCGATCTGCTTCAGTCGCCCGGGGTTCTCGGATGTTTCCTTCCTCGCCATATGGCGAAGTTTACGTGCCCCGGGGGCCGGGAGCTTACCGGGCCGGGAGCCCGCCGCGGCCCCCGCTTCCGCGGGCCTACCTGGCCTGCGGGCCGGGTGCCGCCGCGGCCTCCAGGAGGTGCTGGGCCTCATGCCGGTCCTTGGCCCGGCGGCGGTCCTCCAGGACCGCGGTCCACGCGTTGCGGCGGGCGGTGCGCTGGCCGCCGCGCAGCAGCAGGCGCTCCAGGGCCAGCAGCGCGCCGGTGACCGAGGGCGGCCGGACGGCGAGCGTGGACGGCAGGGCGGAGAAGGGGTGCGCGGCGGTCGCCGTCGTCGCGCGGGCGGGCGCGGCCTGCATGTCGTGTCCTCTCGTGAGCGGAAGGGTGAGAGGTGGGGGAGCGGCGGTACGTCGTGCGGGGTGTTGTACGCGGGGGAGCGCACGCGTCGTGCGTCGGGCGGTGCGCTCGGGGGTGGAGCGGTCGGGGTTGTGCGCGTGCACGGATCCGATGGGCGTACGACTGTTCGTGCGCACATCGTTACCGACTGGTGTTACCAGCGCGTGTCCGAGTGGTCAAAGTCTATGAAACGTTGACGCGGTCCGGACGGGCCCACCGGGGCACCGTCCGGACCGCGTCACACGACATCCGGCCCTTACGCCGCGGCCTCGCTCCGCTTCTCGATCGCCTGGCGGTACAGCCGTCCCGCCCGGTACGACGAGCGGACCAGCGGGCCCGACATGACACCGGCGTAGCCGATCTCCTCGGCCTCCTGCTGGAGCTCCACGAACTCCTGCGGCTTCACCCACCGCTCCACCGGGTGGTGGCGCGGCGACGGGCGCAGGTACTGGGTGATCGTGATGAGTTCGCAACCCGCCTCGTGGAGGTCGCGGAGGGCCTGGGTGATCTCCTCGCGCTCCTCGCCCATGCCGAGGATCAGGTTGGACTTGGTCACCAGACCGGCCTCACGGGCCTTGGTGATGACCTCCAGCGAGCGCTCGTAGCGGAAGCCGGGGCGGATGCGCTTGAAGATCCGGGGCACCGTCTCGACGTTGTGCGCCAGCACCTCGGGGCGGGAGGAGAAGACCTCGGCCAGCTGGTCGGGCTTGGCGTTGAAGTCCGGGATCAGCAGCTCGACGCCGGTGTCCGGCATCAGGCCGTGGATCTGGCGGACGGTCTCGGCGTACAGCCAGGCGCCGCCGTCCTCCAGGTCGTCGCGGGCCACACCGGTGATCGTCGCGTACTTGAGCTCCATGGACCGCACGGATTCGGCCACGCGGCGCGGCTCGTCCCGGTCCAGGGCCTGCGGCTTGCCGGTGTCGATCTGGCAGAAGTCGCAGCGCCGGGTGCACTGGTCGCCGCCGATGAGGAACGTCGCCTCGCGGTCCTCCCAACACTCGTAGATGTTGGGGCAGCCCGCTTCCTGGCACACCGTGTGCAGGCCCTCGCGCTTCACCAGACCCTGGAGCTCGGTGTACTCGGGGCCCATCTTCGCCCGGGTCTTGATCCACTCGGGCTTGCGCTCGATGGGGGTCTGGGCGTTCCGGACCTCAAGGCGCAGCATCTTGCGTCCGTCGGGTGCGACAGCGGACACTCCGGCTCCCTATGACTTCGATTCTTCGGCGGACACCAGGGTACGCCCGTTCGTTCTGACGTTCTTACGCCCGGGGAACCGGCGAGACGTCGGTCGCATTCCCGGCGAGGTGCCGTAGGGCGTCCCTTACGGGCTTCTCTCGCCGTACGGGACGCCTAGGGGATCCACGGGGCCCCAGGAGGCCCCCCGAGGCCCCCTACGCCTTCCGTACGGCGAGAGACCCCGTCGCGCCGCCCGTGGCCGAAATGTGACCCCTCCCGGCGCCTAGACCGCCCGAGGCAGCGGTTCCGCCGCCTCCAGGACCTCGCGCAGGTGCTTCTCCACCACCGGCACCACCTCGCCGACCGTGACCCGCCGGCCCAGCTCGTTCGAGAGCGAGGTCACGCCGGCGTCCCGGATGCCGCACGGCACGATGCGGTCGAACCAGGTGTTGTCGGGGTCGCAGTTCAGGGCGAAGCCGTGCATCGTGACGCCCTTGGCGATGCGGATGCCGATCGCCGCGAGCTTGCGGTCCTCGCCGCGCTGCCCGGCGTTGGAGGGCGCGTACTCGGGGCCGCTGAGGCGGGGGTCGAACTCGTCGTCGTCCGGGCGGGGGGCCGCAAGGTCCAGCTGCAGGGCGCCCGTCGCGGGCCGCTCGCGGGCCTCGCCGAGGACCCAGACGCCGCTGCGGCCCTCGACCCGGGTGGTGGCCAGTCCGAACTCCGCGCAGGCCCGGATCAGCGCCTCCTCCAGGCGGCGCACGTGGGCGATCACGTCCACCGGGCGCGGGAGCTTCAGGATCGGGTAGCCGACGAGCTGCCCCGGACCGTGCCAGGTGATCTTGCCGCCGCGGTCTACGTCGACGACCGGCGTCCCGTCCAGGGGGCGCTCGCTGTCCTCCGTGCGCCGTCCGGCCGTGTAGACCGCCGGGTGCTCCAGCAGCAGGCAGGTGTCCGGGACCTCGTCCGCGAACCGGGCCGCGTGCACGCGGCGCTGCTCCTGCCACGCCTCCTGGTACTCGACGGCGTCAGCGCCGAAGCCCAGATGGACAAACCGCAGCTCACTCACGGCGGCTCCTCTTCCCGTCCTCGTCGGTTCCCTCGAACCCCTGGTGGCCACGGGGGCGTACGTCCCGGACGCGCCCCGTGCCCCAGCCACTGTACGGCGGCCTCCGAATGGACTGCGGTCGAGCCCCTTACAAGATCGTCTGGCGGCGCTTTTCCGTGCCTATTTGATCTGTCTCTGATCTGTCCTCACACGATCGGATGAATGCGGGGCGAAGGTGGCGTTCAGGGCGGCGGGGACCGCTAAATTCACGCCGTTCCCAGAATGGCGATCAGGGAGACCGGGCAGGTTGATGACGGAACGACCCCCACAGCGCATTCCCAACCGCCAGCTAGCCGCGCTCATCGCGGAGGCCGGCTTCTCCAACGCGGGGCTCGCACGTCGCGTCGATCAATTAGGGCTGGAGCACGGCCTCGACCTGCGCTACGACAAGACCTCCGTCACCCGGTGGCTCCGCGGCCAGCAGCCGCGCGGTACGACGCCGGCGTTGATCGCCGAGGTCTTCACCCGGCGGCTGGGACGGCGGCTGTCCGCGCAGGATCTCGGGCTCGACGCGTGTGCGCCGGTGTACGCCGGGCTGGAATTCGCCGCATCGCCGGCGGAGGCCATTGACATCGTGAGCGGGTTGTGGCGCAAGGACTCGGGCAGCCACACCGAGCTACGGAAGATCGCGTTCACGCCCGCGGGGCTGGTGGTGCCCAGCCGCGACTGGCTGATCGGACGCGCCGACGACCGAGTGGCGCGCCAACCCGCCCCGCCCCCCGGGGCCGCCGGATCCCCCGGCGCTCCGGGCGGCCAAGGGCCGGGCACGGGCGGGCCGCCGGGCGACGGCGGCCGGGCCGGCGAGCGGCCCCCCGGCCGGCCGACGGTGCCCCGGCAGCGCGCCGAACGGGCGCCCGGGAGCCGCGTCTCCATGGGCGACATCGCGGCCCTGCGCTCCGTCGGCGAGCTCTTCCGCACGCTCGACCACGCGTACGGCGGCGGGCACGCGAGACAGGCGCTCGTCCGGTACCTGGAGCACGAGGCCGAGCCGATGCTGCGCGGCACGTACGGCGAGACCACGGGACGCCGGCTGTTCGGCGCCGCCGCGGACCTCACCCGGCTCGCCGGGTGGACCTCGTACGACATCGCCGCCCACGGGCTCGCCCAGCGCTACTACGTCCAGGCGCTGCGCCTGGCGCAGGCCGCGGGCGACCGGGCGTACGGCAGCTACGTCCTGGTGACCATGAGCCGCCAGGCCGTCTACCTCGGCCACGGCCGGGAGGCGGTGCAGCTCGCCCGCGTCGCCCAGCAGGGCGTCGGATCCGGGGCACCCCCCGTCGTGCAGTCCCTGCTGCACGCCGTGGAGGCGCGCGGGCACGCGGTGCTCGGCGAGGTGCGGGCCTGCTCGGCCTCGCTCGCCCGCGCCGAACGGGCGCTGGAGACGGCCCGGCCCTCGGACGACGTGCCGTACTGGATCCGCTTCTTCGACGAGGCGGAGCTCGCGGACGAGTTCGCGCACTGCCACCGCGATCTCCAGCAGTGGCGGGCGGCGGCGCAGCACGCGGAGAGATCCCTCCAACTGCGGGCGCCCGCGTACGCGCGGAGCAGGCTCTTCTGCCGGGTGGTGCTGGCCGCCGCGCGGCTGGGGCTCGGGGAGTTGGAGCAGGCGTGCGCCCTGGGGGCGGAGGCGGCTCAGGCGGCGGCCGAGATGCGGTCGGTTCGGGCCGTGGAGTACGTGCGGGAGTTCGAGCGGCGGCTCGATCCCTACCGGGACGCGGCGGCGGTCCGGGCCTATCGGGAGAAGGCGGCCGTGTTGTAGGGGTACCCCCGCAGGGGGCTGTGCCCCGGTCCCTCCCCCGGAGGGGGTGCCCCCCCGTATCACCGTTTCCAGAGGGT
>NZ_JBPQTX010000212.1:0-12698 GCF_051386555.1 Streptomyces sp. URMC 126 | reverse complement strand
GGCTCGGGGCCGGCCGGCCCCGAGCCCCTCCCGCGTTCAGCGGCCGGCGGTCTCCCCGCCCACGTCGACCTTCTTGATCGACCACCGCGCGATACGCAGGGACATCTCCACGCCCTCGGTCGCGTACCTCACCATGTCCCCCTGGTACGCGGCCACGGCGTCCGCGAGGTCCCGCTCGCCCCGGTCCACCGCGGCCAGCGCCTCGGTCAGCGCCGCGGCGTCGCGCACCGCCGTGTTGGCACCCACCCCGCCGGACGGCGGCATGGTGTGCACCGCGTCCCCCAGCGGCACGACCGGGCCGGTCTCCCAGGGAACGACGGGCACATGTGCCCGCAGGGCCACGCCGAAGGTCAGCTCCGGCCGGGCGTGCCGGAAGATCCCGCGCAGCCCGGGGTGCCAGGCGGCGGTCCGTGCGGCCGCGAAGCCGCACAGGCCGGGCCCGTCCAGGGCGAGGAAGTCCTCGTCCGGCATGCCCAGGTCCTCACGGTGCACGTTCAACACCGCCATGTAGTAGTCCCCGGTCTCCGGCAGCCGGAGCCCCGGCCACAGCCGGGCCGCCGTCTCGCGCACCCCGCTCCGGAACGACATCGGCATCAGCCCGAGGTGGCCGCCGTCCGTGCCGATCACATAGCTGAAGCGGTCCCGCAGCGGTTCCGGCAGCCCCGCGCGCACCGCGTCCGAGCGGGTGATGCGTGAGAACACCGTCCGGACGCCCAGATCACGAGGTCGGCGGTCGGGCAGGAGATGCGCGCGCACCTGCGAGTTGGCCCCGTCGGCGGCGACCAGCACATCGCCCTCGGCGGTGCTGCCGTCGGCGAAGTGCGCCACCACCCCGCCGCCCGGCCGTCGTGCGCAGTGTGTGAAGGTCTTGCCGTAGCGGACCGACGGCTCCAGCCCGGCGAGCAGCACCCGGCGCAGCACGTCCCGGTCGACCGCGTCGACCCTGTCGGGGCGCTCGCCCCGCGGATCGTCGAAGCTCGGCGTCCACCGGGGGGTGAGCCGCTCGTCGTACGCGTCCATGCCGTTCTCGCCGCGCCGGTGCGCGGTGGCCACCAGTAGGTCCCGCAGCGGCGGCGGCAGGCAGTCGCGCAGCGCCGCCTCACCCTCCGGGCTGATGCGCAGACGGTAGCCCTGGCGCCGTTCGTCCGGGCCGCAGTCCCGCTCGTGGACGGTGACGTCCACGCCGGCCCCGCGGAGGCCCTGCGCGAGACACAGACCGCCGACGCCCCCTCCGATCACCAGGACCCGCATTCCGTTCCGGCCCATCGGCACGCTCCTCTCGCACGGTGTGTCGGCCCACTGTGCGGACGACGGCTCGGAAATCCCTGGAGGGCCCGTCGCGATCCACCGGAACTGGACGGGCCTTCGAGAGAACGCCTGCAAGGTGGCCGCACGCCGGGGGCCCGCGCGGCGGCGCCCGGCCCGCGCCCACCGCACTCTCAAGGAGCTGATCAGGTATGGAATTCGGGTTGGGCCTGCCCACCACGGTCCCCGACAAGGACGGCCCCGCGCTCGCGGCGTGGGCCCGCCGGGCCGAGGACGCCGGATTCGCCAGTCTCGGCGTGATCGACCGGCTCGTCTACGACAACTACGAGCCGCTGACGGCCCTGGCCGCCGCCGCGGCGGTCACCGAACGCGTACGCCTGACGACCGGCGTCCTCATCGCCCCCTACCGGACCCAGACCGCGCTGCTGGCGAAGCAGGCGGCCACCGTCTCGGCGCTGTCCGGCGGCCGGCTGGTGCTGGGCGTCGCCGCGGGCGGCAGGGAGGACGACTTCCAGGCCGTTGACGCCACGTACCACGACCGCGGGCGCCGGCTCGACGCCCAGCTCGCCGAGTTGCGCGACATCTGGCAGGGCAAGGGCGAGGTGTCCGGCATCGGGCCCGAACCGCCCGCCGGGAAACCGCAGCTGCTGGTCGGCGGGCACTCGTCGGCGGCCATGCGGCGCGCCGCCCGCCTCGGCGACGGCTGGTTCTGCGGCGGCAGCTCCGCGTCGGCGTACGGCGACCTGGTCGCACGGGCCCTCGAGGCATGGAAGGAGGAGGGCCGCACCGGCCGGCCGCGGCTGGTGTCCCTGGCGTACGCGGCGCTCGGCCCCGGTGCGCGGGAACTCGCCCAGGCGTACCTCGGCGAGTACTACGCCTTCGCCGGACCCTTCGCCCAGCGCATCGCCTCCATGGCAGTCACCGACCGGAAGGAGCTGGTGGACCTGGCCCAGAGTCATGCGGAGACCGGGTGTGACGAACTGATCCTGATGCCGTGCTCGGCCGACCCGCGCCACCTTGAGTCCCTGGCGGAAGCCGTCCTGTGACCGACCGCGGGGGCCGCCCACCGGAATATCGGTGGGCGGCCCCCGCCCGCCGTCGCGTCAGCGGCGCCCGGCCGTGCGGACCGGTAGGGTGCGGGCCAGTTCCGCCGCCACCCGCGCCGGTGTCGGCCGGGCGAGCATCTCGGCGCCCATGCGGCGCGCGGCGGCCCGCGACGCGCCGTCGTCCAGCAGCGCGTACGCCTCGGCACGCAGCCGCTCGGCCGTCGCCTCGTCCCGGCTCAGCACCCGGCCCGCCCCCACGGCCGCCACTCGCCCGGCGTGCCCCGCGTGGTCCGGCAACTGCGGTACGAGCAGCAGCGGAACGCCCGCCCGCAGCGAGGTCAGCACCGTGGCCGCCCCGCCGTGGGCCACCACAAGACCGGCGGACGGCACCAGCGCGTGCAACGGCACGTCCGTCACCACGCGTACGCCCGCCGACCCGTCGAGCAGCGCCGGATCGAGCAGATCCCGCTGCCGGGCCGACACCGCGAGCACCACCTCGACGCCGGGGCTCGCCAGTGCAGCGGCCGCCCGGCCACCGAGGAAGAGCCGGGCGTCGAGGCGGGCCATGGTGTGCCCCCACGTCACCACGGCCCGGCGCACACCCGGGGGAGGGTCCCCGAGCGGCGGCCGGGGGACCGCCGCGCAGCCGTTGTACGGCACGTACCGCACCCGCGTCCGCCGGTACGCGGCGGGCGGTTGCAGGGCGTCGGGGCAAGGATCGACGGTCAGCGTCCCCAGGGCGTCGAAGTCCTCGACGCCGTACCGTTCCAGGAACGGCGCCACGGTCCGCGGCAGCAGCGTACGGGCGCGCGCCAGCAGGTCCGTGCCGTACAGCACCCGGACCGCCGGCACCCCGGCCGCCGCGGCGGCGACCGGACCGGCCAGCGCGGTCGGCTCGTACACCACCAGGTCCGCACGCCAGTCGCGGGCCAGCTCCACCAGGCCGTCGGTCATCGACGCGGCGAGCGACGCGACCATCCGCAGCGCCCGCGGAGCGGTGTCGCCCGGCAGCGGTTCCCCGGCGGCGGGCGGCGCGGGCGGCGGGACGTCCGCGGACGGCAGCACGTAGCCCCGCACCATGCCGGCGGCGTCGGTGTCGCCGCCGACCACCGCGCCCGGCAGCCCGGTACGGTCCGTCTCCGGCTTGAGCGCGGGCGGGCCCGCGACCAGCACCTCGTGGCCGGCGGCCCGGAACGCCGAGGCCAGCGGCACGAGGGCGTACAAGTGCGAGGGCCAGGCCCACGACGTGAACAGTACGCGCATGACTCGTCTTGTCCCTTCGTGACGACGTGGGCCCGCTCGGCCGGCGGAGCGGGCCGGGAGCGGCCCGCCGCGCGGGGGCCCGGCGGCCTCCGTCGCGGGAGACCCACCGGTCCGTATGCGGCGGGCCGGGGTGCTGACACGGGTTCCAATCCGGAGGACGCGCCCTACGCGGGATGGTCGACGATGACCGAGGCGTCCTTCGCGCCGTCGCCCGCGGCGACCACGGACGCGAACCGCTCCCGCACCGTGTCCAGCACCGGCAGGTCGAGGCCGAGCTCGCGGGCGGCCCGGGTCGCGATGCCGATGTCCTTCTCCATCAGATCGGTGCGGAAGAAAGCCGGCTCGTAGGAACCGCGCAGCATCAGATCGGCACGGAAGCGCATCACCATCGAACTGAACCCGGACTCGGCGACGGTCGAGATGATCCGGTCCCGGTCCAGCCCGGCGGCGACCCCGTAGGAGACCGCCTCCGCCATCGAGGCGACCTGGGCGCCGAGCAGCAGGTTGAGGACGACCTTGAGGCTGCTCGCGGTGCCCGGCGCGCCGAGGTGCAGCACCTGCGAGCCGAGCGCGTCCAGCACCGGCCGGACCTCGGCCAGGTCCGCCTCGTCCCCGGAGACGAAGACCCGCAGCCCGCCCTGACGGGCCTGCGGCGGATTGCCCACGACACACGCCTCGACGCGCCGCAGCCCCTCGCCCGCCAGCCGGCCGGCCGCCTCCCGGGCGAAGGCGGGGGACACCGTCGAGGTGTCCACGACGAGCGCCCCCGGCTCCAGGACCGGCACGACCCGGCCGAACAGCACCTCCTCGACGGCCTGCTCGTCGCTGAGGCTCAGCAGCACGACCCGGTGACCCGCGGCGGCCGCCTCGGGCGACTCGGCCGCCCGTGCCCCGGCCCGCACCAGCGGCTCCGCCTTGCCGGCAGTCCGGTTGAACACGGTCAGCCCGTACCCGCTCGCCAGCAGCCGGTGCGCCATCCCGCCGCCCATGGCTCCCAGGCCGATGAACGCCAGTCGTCGGTGGTCCATGACCACTCCTCTCTCCGGTCCTCTCTCCGGTTTCTCCGGTACGGCCGACACAGCGGCACACGTGCCTCAGTACGCGGCGTCGACCTCGTACACGGCGAACGGGGCGGCGGCCCGCGTGTCGCGGAACGGGCGCAGCGGAGCCGTGTCCTCGCGGTGCTCCGCACCCCTCTCCCACTCCAGGAAGGCGGCCATGGACTCCCAACGGCTCAGCACCGCCAGCGCGGTGGGGTCCGTGGGGCTGCGCAGCAGCTCGTTGCCGAGCAGCCCCGGCACCTTCGCCAGCCGTTCGCTGGCCCGGTGGTAGGCCGAGCGGACCGCGGCGAGCTGCTCCTCGTCGTACGCGGCCTGGTAGACGACGACCCGGACTTCAGCGGGCACGGCCCACCGCCCTGCCCTCGACGTGCGCCACCATCTCCATGGGGTGGAAGGAACCGGCGCGGCGGAACGGGTGCAGCTTCGCCCGGTGCTCCAGGTGCGCGGGACTGTTCTCGAACTCCCGGAAGCGGGCCTCGTCCAGCCAGTCGCTGACGATGTAGTACGTGCCCTCCTCGGCCGTGGCCCGGGCCAGCGACTGGCCCAGGTTGGCCGGGTGCCCGGTCACGGCGTCGCTGCCCTCGCGCCACACCCGCTCGAAGGCGCGCTCGCGGCCCGGCTCGATCTCCATGCGGAGCATCACACGGAAGGTCATCAGGAGATCCCCCCGTCGACACCGATGACGTTGCCCGTCACATAGCGGGACAGGTCACTGGCCAGCCAGAGCACGGCGCCCGCGACCTCCTCGGGCTTGCCGAGCCGGCCGAGGGCGGTCTTCGCGCCGTAGCGTTCGGCCATCAGGGTGCGCTGCTCCTCGGGCAGCGCGTGGAAGTTCTCGGTCTCGATGACGCCGAGGGCGACCACGTTGAACCGGATGCCCTTGGGCCCGAACTCCCGTGCCAGCGAGCGGTTGAGGCCGACGAGCGCCGCCTTGGTGGCGGTGTAGTGGGCCCGCAGCGGCACGCCCGCGTCCACGGCCCGCGAGCCGATGCCGACCACCGAGGAGCCGGCGCCGAGCAGTGGCAGGGCGTGCTGGATGACGAGGTGGGTGCCCGTGAGGTTGGTGGCGAGGATGCGCTGCCACTCCTCCTGCGGCAGCTCGCCGTAGGGGACGTGGCTGATGGCGCCGGCGTTGTTGACGAGCAGGTCGAGCCTGCCGTACCGGTCCTTGACGTGGTCCAGCAGCTCGGCCACGTCCGACGGCCGGGTCAAGTCGGCGCGGACGACGGAGTGGTCACCGCCGAGCGCCTTCAGCTCGGCCTCCAGGGAGCCGACGAAGTCACTGTCGGTGTGGTAGCAGGTGACGACATCGACACCGGCCCGGGCCAGGGCCAGGACGATGCCGCGGCCGATGCCCCGGGTACCACCGGTGACCAGGGCCTTCTTTCCGCGCAGGGCGAGTTCCATGATTCCTCCGTGGGAGATCGGACAGGGGGACGCGGGCGGGCGGGACGCAGCGCGGGTCGGGAGCGGGGTCAGAGCAGCACGCCCAGCCCCGCGCAGTTCGCCAGGAGAGCGGTGATGGTCAGCAGGCTGCGCACGCGGTTCCAGACGCCCCAGTCGCGGCGCGGGTCCGCGAAGTCGGCCGGCAGCCGGTCCGGGTCCAGCGTGCGCATCCACCGGTTGACCGGGGCGTTGCGGGTGAGCGAGATGACGGCGGTGGCGACGGCCAGGACGGCGGCCGCCGCGAACGCCGCCTGCGCGGCCGGCTCCGGCGCCAGGAACGCCAGCGCGGTGTCACAGCCGACCGTGCCGACCAGGCAGAGCGGCATCGCGGGGTCGTAGCGGGTGCCGAAGAACGCGTGGGCGTGCACGTACCGGTCGACGGGCAGGGAGGCCAGGTACGGGAAGCCGCCCAGCTGGGTGCCGAACAGCACCCCGGCCGCCAGCCCGTTCAGCAGCAGCGCCAGCGGAGTGAGCAGGGCCAGCACGGCGGACTCCTCAGCGGACGAGGGCGCGCGCGGCGGCCTCGACCTTCTCCTTGATCAGTGCCATCTGCACCGTGGTGTTGCGGTTCAGGCGCTCGGTCATCTGCTCGTCCGTGACCGGGGCCGTGGGCTTCATCCGGAAGTCCTGAACCCACCGCATCCGAACGCCGCCGGGCTCCTGCGTGTAGTCCCAGAAGATCTTCATGTACGCGAACGGGCCGGTCTCCACCCGCTCGGCACGCACGGTCCGGCTCTCGGCGGAGGCGGTGCGCCGCGAAACCCAGCTCCACACCCGGCCGTTCTCGTCCGGGTGCATCGTCAGGCGGAACAGGACGGTGTCGCCGTCGCGCTCCAGCACCTCGGCGGCGGCGTACTCGCTGAACAGGTCCGGCCACTTCGGCACGTCGTTGGTCATCCGCCACACCAGGTCCATGGGCGCGTCGATGACGATGTCGTTGTCGGTGTGTCCGCTCACGGTGCATGCTCCTCGTGTCGTCGTGGTGGTCAACGGCCCAGGACCAGGGCCGAGGTGAATCCCCCGTGGCCGCGTGCCAGGACCAGGGCCCGGCGCAGCGGCAGTTCCCGTGGCGCGCCGGTCACCAGGTCGATCTCCAGCCCCGGAGCGGGGCGTTGGGTGCCGACGGTGGGCGGGATCACCCCGTCGCGCAGCGACAGCAGCGCCGTCGCCACGTCGAGCGGGGCACCGCCGCCGTAGAGCCGCCCGGTGAGCGTCTTGGGAGCCGTGACCGGCACGGCCGACGGGCCGAAGACGGCGGCGAGGGCCGCGGCCTCGTCACGGTCGTCGGCGGGCACCCCGGCCGCGTCGGCGAACACCACGTCGATGTCGCGCGGGGTGAGTCGGGCGGCGAGCAGGGCCTGTCCGACGACCCGGCGCAGCGCCCGGGGACGCCCCGAGCCGGCCGGCGGGTCGAAGCCGGCGGCGTGGCCGAGCACCCGCCCGTACTCCGTCCGGGCCCCGCGGGCCCTGGCGGCCGCGGCGCTCTCCAGGACGAGGATGGCGCCGCCCTCACCGGGCACGTACCCGCGGGCCCCGGCGTCGAACGGCAGGTAGGCCCGCTCGGGGTCGGTGGCCGTGGACAGCTTCCCGGTCGTCAGCTGCGCGGCCAGCCCGTACGGGCACAGTGAGGCGTCCGTACCGCCGGTGAGCACCAGCCGCGCGCCCCGGTCGGCCAGCCGCTGGGCCTGGGCGATGGCGTCGAGGCCGCCGGCCTGCTCACAGGCGAGCACGCCGCAGGGGCCGCGCATGCCGTGGCGGATCGAGAGCTGGCCAGTGGTGGCCGCGTAGAACCAGGCGATCGACTGGTAGGCGCCGACCCAGGAAGGGTCGTGTTGGTAGAGCGCCGTCATCTCCCGCTGGCCGAACTCCGTGCCGCCCGAGGACGAGGAGGTCACCACGGCCATCTCGTACTCGGGCAGTTCGGACGGGTCGACACCCGCGTCCCCGAGCGCCTCCTCGGCGGCGGCGAGCGCCAGGTGCGTCCAGTGGTCGGTCTGCGAGACCAGCCGGGCCGGCCGTACGGCGGTCCGCGCGTCGAAATCCGGTACCTCGCCCGCGAGCCGCGCCGGGTAGCCGGACGCGTCGAAACGGGTGGCCGGGCCGATCGCCGACGTACCGGCCAGCGTCGCCGCCCAGTGATCCTTGACGCCGACACCCGTCGGGGCGACGACGCCGATGCCGGTGATCACCGGGGGCCGGGGGGTCGTCGTACCGCTCATGTGTCGGTCCTTCCGGCCGCGGCCGCCGCGGTGCCCGGACGTGCCAGCAGCATCGCGGTCTGGAAGCCGCCGAAGCCACTGCCTACGCTCAGCACCACGTCCATGGCGTGCTCGCGCGCTGTGAGCGGCACGTAGTCCAGGTCGCACTGGGGGTCGGCGTGGCGCAGGTTGGCCGTCGGCGGCACGACCCGGCGTTCGAGAGCGAGCGCGCAGGCGGCCACCTCGATCGAGCCGATCGCGCCCAGCGAGTGGCCCACCATGGACTTGATGGAGCTCACCGGGATGTCGTGGGCGTGCGCCCCCAGGCTGCGTTTGAACGCCGCCGTCTCGTGCCGGTCGTTCTGCTTGGTGCCCGACCCGTGCGCGTTGACGTAGTCCACCGCACGGGGATCGAGCCGGGCCCGGTCCAGGGCGACCGTGACGGCCTCCGCCATCTCCCGTCCGTCGGGCTTGAGGCCGGTCATGTGGTACGCGTTGCTGCGGCTCGCGAAGCCGACGACCTCACCGTAGACGCGGGCGCCCCGTCGCTCGGCGGCCGTCCGCTCCTCCAGTACCAGGACGGCCGATCCCTCGCCGAGCACGAAGCCGTCCCGGTGCCGGTCGAAGGGGCGGGAGGCGTGCTCGGGATCGGCGTTGTTCGGGGACGTCGCCTTGATCGCGTCGAAGCACGCCGAGGTGATCGGGGACAGCGGGGCGTCGGTGGCGCCGGCCAGCGCCACGTCGGCGCTGCCCTCCTCGATCAGCTGGACGGCGTGCGCAACGGAGTCGAGACCGGACGTGCAGCCGGTCGAGATCAGTGCGACCGGCCCCTCGGCGCCGACTTCCCAGGCGACCTCGGCGGCCAGCGTGCTGGGCACCATGTAGCCGTACAGGTGCGGCACGCCGTACTCGTGGTCGACCAGCCACTCGCGGCCCCGGTCGCTGAGCACGACGTACTCCTCCTCCAGCCCCATCGTGCAGCCCACCGCGCTGCCGATGCTCACCGCCAGCCGCTCGGGCGGCAGCGCCGCGAGGTCCAGGCCGCTGTCCTGGACCGCCTCGCGGGCGGAGACCACGGCGAACTGGGCGGCGCGGTCCATCCGGCGCACCTGGCGCGGCTCCAGGCCCGCGGCGGCCGGGTCGAAGTCGACCTCGGCGGCGACCTGCGAGCGGAAGGCGGCCGGGTCGAACAGGGTGATGCGCCGGGTGGCGGTGCGCCCCTCGGACAGCAGGTTCCAGAACGCCTCCCGGCCCACCCCGCCCGGCACCACGGCGCCAATTCCGGTGATGACGGCGCGTCGCCTCACGACGCCCCGCTCACGTCCGGGTTGGCCTCCTCGGGACGCTGTGCCTCCTCGGTGTCCACGTGCCCGAGCTCCGGCCGCGGGGCCAGCGGGGACAGGTGGAAGGCGCAACGCGCCGCCGTGTGGCCGGTGTTGACCAGGCGGTGCCGGACGCCGATCGGGACCAGCAGCGAGTCACCGGCGGCCAGCCCGATCGGTTCACCGTCCAGCGTCATCGTCAGCTCGCCGTCGACGACGTGCAGGAACTCCTCCGAGTACGGGTGGTAGTGCTCGGTGACGAAGTCGCCGGGCTCCAGCGTCAGCACGCCGCCGAAGCCCGAGGTGCACCCGACGGTGCGGGGGCTCAGGGTGACGCGGAGGTCGCCGCCGCGCTTGGTGTTGGGCGCGACCTCGCCGGCTGAGACCTTGACGGTCCGGGTGATGGCGGTGGTCATGAGAGTTTCCTTCCGGAAGGCGGGAGGGCACGGAGCCGGTGGCACCCAGGGCTCACCGGACCCGCCCCTCGTCCTTCGTCCAGACGTAGAAGGGGTCGGCCATCGCGTCCTTGGGCTCCTTCCACTCCGGGTCGTACGGCTCGACGCACGTGGCCAGCCGCGTGTTGACGTCCTGGTAGAGCGGGTGGCTGCGGGCCCGGTAGAGGTTGGGCGTGATGTCCTGGTCGGCCTCGACGAGGTGGAAGTAGAGCCCGTGGAACCGGAAGAGGGTGCGACGCGAGACACCGACCAGATGCGGCAGGTCGGTGGTGTCGGACTCGCCGAAGATCCGGGCGATGTCGTCGGACTTGTCGGGCTTGAGGCGGGCGACGATCAGGGTGCGGTGCACGGCGTACCTCCCGGAATGTGCCACGGACAGTGTCGGACCGGACCGTCGCACCGCCGTCTGGAGAGCCGCTCGAGGACTCCTCCAGCCCCGGCCGGACCTGCCGGACGGCCCCTTGAGCCACCCGCGAGCAGGCCCGGCTTCACTGGGACACCCACCGGCACGGGGACACCCGCCGGCATGGGGACACCCACCGGCAACCACGAGGAGCCGACGCATGCCGTTCGCAGCGATCACCTACGACATCAAGCCCGGGTACGAGAAGGAACTCACCGGGATCTTCGGCGACTTCCGGCGGGTTCGGAGCAGCAGCGTGCCCGACGCGCAGGGCCGCCCGGCCGGCACCATCCTGGCCACCGCGGTCTTCCTGCGGGACGACACACTGGTCCGCGTCATCGAGTACACCGGTGACCTCGACGCCGTCGCCCGGCACATGGCCGGGCAGCCCGGGGTGCGCGAGGTGGAGCGTCGGCTCAAGCCGTACCTGAGCCGCCCCCGGGACACCGACACGGTGGAAGGCTTCGTGGCCACCTTCCGGCGCAGCCTCCTGACGACCGTCGCCGAGATCTCCGTACGGGATCGGGAAGCGGCCGGCCGGGCACCGGACACGCCGCGGCCGTGAGACACCCGGCCCGTACGCCTCCGGCCCTTCCGCACACCGGGTGCGCGGAAGGGCCGGAGGCGTACGGGGGGTTCAGGCCGCCGTGACGGCGGCGGCCGTCACCCCCAGGGCCAGCACGGCGAGGGCCGTGCGCAGCAGGTGCCAGCGGCGCCACAGCGGCCGGGGGTCCTGCCAGTCCGCCGGCAGCGCCGCGGGGTCGATGATGGCCTTCACCCGCCGGTTGATGGGCACGTTGCACAGGTGGGAGACGGCCGAGACCCCCACCAGCAGGACGACGGCGAGCACGAACAGCGCCCGGGCCGCGCCCTCCGTCAGACCGGCGAGCACCCCGTTGACGAGCGCGCTGCCGAGCACGACGGCCGGCATCGTCGGATCCCAGTTCCGGCCCAGCAGCCTGTGCGCGTACACGTACGTGCCGGTGTCCATGGCGAGGAGCGCGGGCACCACGCTCAGCGCCACGGCGAACAGCACCCCCGCGGTGACACCGCCGCCGAGCAGCGCCACGACGGCCAGCACAGCGGTCATGACGCCCGCGTCGCGGCGGGATGGGTGTCCACGGTCAGCTGCGCGATCGAGCGCATCGTCGCCTCGCGGAAGTACGCGGCGAAGTCTCGCTCCGAACGGGTGTCCCGGGCCTCGGCCAGGTACGGGGCCAGCTTCTCCTCCAAGAGGTGGACGCCCTGCTGCGCGGCCATGTGCCGGCCGACGGCCGAGAAGTCGCCCTCGTAGTGGATGACCCGTACCAGCACGTCGTCCTTGAGGAAGACGGCCGTGCCCAGCAGCCGGCCGGCCCGCTCGCCGGACTCACCGTCGAACTCGGGCCGGTCGACCCGCCGGAAACCCGCGAAGATCTCTGCGATCTCCTCCTCGTGGCCCGGCTTGACGCGATAAGTGATGGCGGCGTAAGGCATCAGATTCCTCCGTCGACGTCGAGGGTGACACCGGTGATGTACGCGGCCGAGTCACCGGCGAGAAACAGCACCGCCCCGGCCACGTCCTCGGGGCGGCCGAGCCGGCCGAGCGCCGTCATCGCGGCGATCCGCTCGGCGACCGGGGGCGGCGGGCCCGTGCCGGGCCCGGCTGCGGTCACGCCCGGGGCCACCGTGTTGACCCGGACGCCCCGGCCGCCCAACTCCTTGGCCAGCGCCCGGGTGAAACCGACCAGGGCCGCCTTCGAGGCGCTGTAGTGCACCCCCAGGGGCCGCCCGCGCAGCCCCGCCGAGGCGCCCACGTTGACCACCGAGGCGCCCTCCGCGAGCTGCCCCACCAGCGCGTGGGTGACCTGGTAGACCGACGTGGTGTTGTGGTCCAGCACCCGGCGCCACTCGGCCTCGGCGAGATCCTCGAACTTCGCGTGGCCGTCCACGCCGACGTTGTTGACCAGCACGTCCACTCCGCCGAGGTGCTCCCGTACCGCGTCCGCCACCGACCGGGCACCGGCCGCCCGCGTGACGTCCGCCCGCACCAGGACGGGCGGCGCGCCTTCGAGGGCGGTCAGCTCCCCGGCGAGCCGCCGGGGTGCCTCGCCGTCGCTTCGGTGGACGACAGCCAGGCGGGCACCGGCCCGGGCGAAGGCCAGCGCGATCGCCCGGCCGATGCCGCGGGTGCCACCGGTCAC
Source organism: Streptomyces sp. URMC 126 (assembly GCF_051386555.1). NCBI lineage: Bacteria > Bacillati > Actinomycetota > Actinomycetes > Kitasatosporales > Streptomycetaceae > Streptomyces > Streptomyces sp. URMC 126. The sequence continues at coordinate 55 of NZ_JBPQTX010000212.1, read as the reverse complement.
CACCACCCGGCGGCCGCCGAAGGCGGCGGCGGGAGCGGGCGGGCCGGGGGAGTGG
>NZ_JBPQTX010000211.1:0-12806 GCF_051386555.1 Streptomyces sp. URMC 126 | reverse complement strand
CCTCAAACGCCGGACGGGCTGATTGGTGCGCTCGGGCGCACTATCCAGCCCGTCCGGCGTTTGAGGACGAGCGGCGAAGCCGCGATACCGGGGTGCGGGCCCTCCCGCGAGAAACGGCGAAAGGGCGGGACCGGGGCGCAGCCGCCCGCAGGGTAGCCCTTGGTTAAAGATCGGGTACCTGTCCGACCCGCCCGGTAGGCTCGTAGACAAGATGACCGACGACATGTCCCCTGCTGAGCGCTATGCCCTGGCGAAGCGGCGCGCCGCGGAGCAGGCCACCGCCCTGGCCGCTTTCCGCGAAATGTACGACTTCGAGCTGGACGCGTTCCAGATCGACGCCTGCAAGGCCCTGGAGGCCGGAAAGGGGGTGCTGGTCGCGGCGCCGACCGGCTCCGGCAAGACCATCGTGGGCGAGTTCGCCGTCCACCTGGCCCTCCGTGAGGGCCGCAAGTGCTTCTACACCACCCCCATCAAGGCGCTGTCCAACCAGAAGTACAACGACCTGGTCAAACGCTACGGCGCGGCCAAGGTCGGGCTGCTGACCGGCGACAACAGCGTCAACGCCGACGCCCCGGTGCTCGTGATGACCACCGAGGTGCTGCGGAACATGCTCTACGCCGGCTCCCAGGCCCTCAACGGGCTGGGCCACGTGGTCATGGACGAGGTGCACTACCTCTCCGACCGCTTCCGCGGCGCCGTCTGGGAAGAGGTGATCATCCACCTCCCCGAGTCCGTGACGCTGGTGTCCCTGTCGGCGACCGTCTCCAACGCCGAGGAGTTCGGCGACTGGCTGGACACCGTCCGGGGCGACACCGAGGTGATCGTCTCCGAGCACCGGCCCGTGCCGCTGTGGCAGCACGTGCTGGCCGGGCGCCGGATGTACGACCTGTTCGAGGAGAAGACCGGCCCGGACGGCACGCCCGTCACCGGCCGCCGGGAGGTCAACCCGGACCTGGTGCGGCTGGCGCGGATGGAGAACAGCCGGCCGATGGGCGGCCGGGACCGCCGCCGGGGCCGGGAGGCCGACCGCGAGCGGGAGCGGCGGCAGCGCAGCCGGATCTGGACCCCCAGCCGGGTCGAGGTCATCGAACGGCTCGACGCCGAGGGCCTGTTGCCCGCCATCACCTTCATCTTCAGCCGCGCGGGCTGCGAGTCCGCCGTCCAGCAGTGCCTGTACGCCGGGCTGCGGCTGAACGACGACGACGCCCGGCGCCGGGTGCGCGAGATCGTCGAGGAGCGCACCGCCTCGATCCCCGACGAGGACCTGCACGTCCTGGGCTACTTCGAGTGGCTGGAGGGGCTGGAGCGCGGGATCGCCGCGCACCACGCGGGCATGCTGCCGACCTTCAAGGAGGTCGTGGAGGAGCTCTTCGTCAAGGGCCTGGTCAAGGCGGTGTTCGCCACCGAGACGCTGGCCCTGGGCATCAACATGCCCGCCCGCTCGGTGGTGTTGGAGAAGCTCGTCAAGTGGAACGGCGAGCAGCACGCGGACATCACGCCCGGCGAGTTCACCCAGCTGACCGGCCGGGCCGGGCGGCGCGGCATCGACGTCGAGGGGCACGCGGTCGTGCTCTGGCAGCGGGGCATGGACCCGGGCGCCCTCGCCGGGCTGGCCGGCACCCGGACGTACCCGCTGCGGTCGAGCTTCAAGCCGTCGTACAACATGGCGGTCAACCTCGTCTCGCAGTTCGGCCGGCACCGGTCGCGGGAGCTGCTGGAGACCTCGTTCGCCCAGTTCCAGGCGGACCGTTCGGTCGTCGGCATCTCGCGTCAGGTGCAGAAGAACGAGGAGGGCCTGGCGGGCTACCGCGAGGCCGTCACCTGCCACCTCGGCGACTTCGAGGAGTACGCGCGGCTGCGCCGCGAGCTGAAGGAGCGGGAGACGGAGCTGGCCAAGCAGGGCGCCGGCCAGCGCCGGGCCGCCGCTGCCGCCGCCCTGGAGAAGCTCAAGCCGGGCGACGTCATCCACGTGCCGACCGGCAAGTTCGCCGGGCTCGCGCTGGTGCTGGACCCCGGGCTGCCCGGCCGCGCCGACCGGTCCCGCGGCTATGACTACGAGGGGCCGCGTCCGCTCGTCCTCACCGCCGAGCGGCAGGTCAAGCGGCTGGCGGCGCTGGACTTCCCGGTGCCCGTCGAGCCGCTGGAGCGGATGCGGATCCCGCGGACGTTCAACCCGCGCAGCCCGCAGTCGCGCCGCGACCTGGCGTCCGCGCTGCGCACCAAGGCCGGGCACATCGTGCCCGAGCGGCACCGCAAGGGCCGGTCCGCGGCCGTCGACGACGCCGAGATCTCCCGGCTGCGGACGGCGATCCGGGCGCACCCCTGCCACGGCTGCGACGAGCGCGAGGACCACGCCCGCTGGGCCGAGCGCTACCACCGGCTGCTGCGGGACACCCGGCAGCTGGAGCGGCGCATCGAGGGCCGGACGAACACCATCGCCCGTACCTTCGACCGGATCTGCGCGCTCCTGACCGATCTGGACTACCTGCGCAACGACGAGGTGACCGAGCACGGCCGGCGGCTGGCCCGGCTCTACGGCGAGCTCGACCTGCTCGCCTCCGAGTGCCTGCGCGAGGGCGTCTGGGACGGCCTGGCCCCGGCCGAGCTGGCGGCCTGCGCGTCGGCGCTGGTCTACGAGGCGCGGATGAGCGACGACGCGGTGGCCCCCAAGCTGCCGTCCGGCGGAGCCAAGGCGGCGCTGGGCGAGATGGTCCGCATCTGGGGCCGGCTCGACGCCCTGGAGGAGCAGCACCGGATCAACCAGGCGGAGGGCGTCGGGCAGCGCGAGCCCGACCTCGGGTTCGCCTGGGCCGCCTACCGCTGGGCGTCCGGGCACGGCCTGGACGAGGTGCTGCGCGAGATCGAGATGCCGGCCGGCGACTTCGTCCGCTGGTGCAAGCAGCTGATCGACGTCCTCGGCCAGATCGCGGCCGCCGCCCCGGCCGGCAGCCCGGTGGCGCGCAACGCCCGCAAGGCGGTCGACGGGCTGCTGCGGGGCGTGGTGGCGTACTCGTCGGTGGGCTGAGGTCCGTCGGTCCCCGCCTGAAGAGCCCGTTCCCGGATCGTCCGGGGGCGGGCTCTTCGCCGTCCCCCCACCGGCGGGAGCGGCGTCCTACCAGGAGTCGGGCAGCTGCCGGGCCCGTCGGCGCCGACGGCTGACCAGGACGTAGGTGACCGAGGCCGCGACCAGGGCCGCGGCGGACGAGACGCCGACGATCGTGCCGGTGCCCGGGCCGTCGCCGCCACCGGCAGCGTGGGCGCCGCCACCGGAACCGTCCTCGTCGGGGGCTGTCTCGCTCGTGCGGTCGACGATCTCCTTGTACGCGCGCGGGCCGGCGCAGAAGTCGCGGTTGGCCGGGTCCATGGCCTTCGGCACGGTGAGCTTCACCGTCTCCAGGGGGGAGTCCTCCTCCTCGTCACCGCCGCCGGCCACGAGGTCCACGGCGTAGGTGCCCGGCTGGATGTCGCAGCGGACCATGCCCGCGAGGTCGGTCCACCAGCCCTCGCCCTTGCCCTCCTTGAAGTTCTTCGCCAGGCGCTTGACGGGCGCGACGAAGGCGGGGGAGCGGAGGATGAGCGCGTCGTGGGCGTCGAGGGTGGCCCGGTCGGCGGTGATGGTGAACACGGCCTCGTCGCCGCGCTGCGGCTCCCGGCCGCCGGGCCGCAGCCGCAGTCCGGTGGCGCCGGCCGGCACGGGCGAGGCGTCGGGCGAGCCGTCGTCGCAGGCGCCGCCGCGCCCGGCGGTGACGGTCAGCCGGGTGCCGGCGGCGGGCTTCCCCTCGTCGCCGAGCAGCACGGTCACCGGGTGCTCGCCGGGCCGGGCGTCGCAGCGGACCCGGCCGTGGACGGTCACGGTCGTGTCGTCCGCCTTGTTGTGGCCGAAGTCCTTCTTCCCCACGGTGATCTGGGAGGCGAAGACGGGGGAGCGGACGACCACCGAGTCGACGTGCCCGCCGGCGGAGCCGTCGATCGTCACCACGAACTCGACGTCGCCGCCGGGCGGAGCGGGCTCCGCGCGGCTGATCTCCGTGCCGGGGCCGTCCGGAGCCGGGACGGCGAGGACCGGTCCGGCCGCCGTCAGGGCGAGCACCAGGGCGGCCGAGCTCGCGAGGGATATCCGTGCGGAACGCATGCCGCTGAGCCTATCCCGGGGGCGGCGGGCGGCCGAGGGCCGCTTGCCGCCCGCGTCCTCGCCGAGATCGGCGACGAGCGCGCCCGCTTCGTCGACGCCCGCGGCCTGAAGGGCCCACGCCGGCTCCTCGCCCCTTACCCGGGCCTCCGGCAAGAAGCCCGCCGGCACCAGACGCCGGGTAAGAACGACCGGCTCAACCACGCCGGCTACCTCTGGGCCCTCGCCTCCGTCCGGGCAGCCACTGGGACCAACCCCCACTACCGACGCCGACGAGAACAAGGCGACTGACACGCCGCCGCCCACCGCAACCTCTTCCACCGCATGCTCGGGCAGCTCTACCACTGCCTGAAGCAGGGCAGCGCCCACGCCGAGTCGCTCGCCTTCGGCGCCCCTGCTTGGGACGGTCAGCGGGGAGTGAGGCAGGCTTCGAGAGCGGCTCGCTGTCGCGGCGGCAGGTGATCGCCGAGCGGGACATTGCGGGGGCTGTGATCGCCCGCGCAGAGCCAGCTCCGCTCGTCCTCGTCGAACCACCAGTCCTCGGCGCCCCACATGGGGTGCCCCTGAAGCAGGCGTCCGGCCAACGCCTCGCTCGCCTCAGGCGCCCCTTGAGCGACCAGAGCCTCGACCACCGCCGACACGGCCTCTTCCGGAACCGCCGCGTCGCCGAGCACGGGCAGAAGAAGGAGAAGACGGGCGTGAGGATCGGTGACGCCCGCCGCACCCGGTGGTGCCTCCAGCACGGCGGCGAGCTCGGGCCAGCACAGCCCGGGGCCGACGCGGTCCTGATCGTCGCCGGCCAGAACGAGATCCTGGCTCCAGTCGGGATGCGTGAGGAAGTAGTCCGTGGTCGTGAACTCCTCGCCGCTGTTGAAGTGCACGACGATCGCGAAGCCGCCGGCGAGCGGCACCGTGAACATGGGCCACGCCGACCGGTCGTGGAGCGTCTCCAGCATGGCCTCCGCGTCGCCCGCGTCCGATCCGAAGGACTCAGGCGCGAACCCCTCGGCCAGGTCCGCCAAGTACGCGGGCCAGAAGCCCGGCTCGTCCAGGAGCGGGTGCCCGTCCACGACGGGCGACGAGGAGTACCAGTGCCGTGCCATCACCATGCCGGGATTCTCTCCCGGCTCGGTCAGAACTGTTCGAGGACCCCTGCCCTCAAGGCCGACCGACTCGACGGCAAGGCAACGTGAGGTCCACGTTTGTCCCTCAGGCGTTGGGCGGGGTGGGGGCCGTGCCCTCCTGTTCCGCTTCCACCTGCTGGTTCCACTCGCGCTTGGACGCCTGCCAGCCGTCCTCGTCGTGGCCCCGGCGCCAGTAGCCGGAGATCGAGAGGCGTTCGCGGGGGATCTCGCGCTCCAGGCGGAGGTGGCGGCGGAGCTCCTTGACGAAGCCGGCCTCGCCGTGGACGAAGGCGTGGACGTCGCCGGGCGGGAAGTCGAGGGAGCGGACGGCCGCGACCAGGGCCTCGCCGACGGGGGCGGCGCCGCGGTGGAGCCAGACCACCTCGATGCCGGGGGCGAGGTCGAGCTTCTGCTCCTCGTCCTCGTCGGCGATCTCGACGAACGCCCGGACCGTGGCGTCGGGGCGGGTCAGCGACAGCCGCTCCAGCGCGGCGGCGATGGCGGGCAGCGCGCTCTCGTCGCCCGCGAGGAGGTGCCAGTCGGCGTCCGGGTCGGGCGCGTAGGCGCCGCCCGGGCCGAGGAACAACACCTCGGCGCCCGGCTCGGCACGGGCGGCCCACGGGCCGGCCAGGCCCTCGTCGCCGTGGACCACGAAGTCGATGACGAGCTCGCGGGCGAGGCGGTCGAAGGAGCGGACCGTGTACGTACGGGTGCGCGGCCACTGGTCGCGCGGCAGGTCCCGGCGGATGACCTCCATGTCGAAGGGCTCCGGGTAGGCGACGCCCTCGTACGGGAAGAGGAGCTTCACATAGTGGTCCGTGAACTCCCCGGCCGGGAACGCGTCCAGTGCCTCGCCGCCCACGACCACCCGCGTCATATGTGGCGTCAGGCGCTCGGTGCGCACCACGTGCGCCCGGTGGACCTGACGTTTCCTCGGGGCGGGGCGGTCTGCCATTGGACGGTCTCCCTGGACGCGCGGGCTTCGAGAACGGCTGTGATCTCGCGAGGACTGATCGAGGACTGATCTTAGTTAGGACTGCCTAACCTAACACTACCCCGCGAGAACGGACAGCAGACGCTGCAAGGATCCGCCCAGCCCCCACCGCTCGGCCAGCACCTCCAGGGCCCGCGCGTCGCGCGGACCGGACGGCAGGGCCGCGTCGAACGGCGGCAGCGCCACGTCCGACGCCACCCGCACCACCTTCGGCGCCACCGCGAGGTAGGGCCGTGCCTCGTCCAGCCTCCGGCGCTGGGCCGGGGTCAGCTTCGACGCCGGGTCGCCCACGGCCGCCAGGATGCCGGCCAGGTCGCCGTACGAGGCGAGCAGCTTCGCCGCCGTCTTCTCGCCGACCCCCGGCACGCCGGGCAGCCCGTCGCTGGGGTCGCCGCGCAGCAGCGCCAAGTCGGCGTAGCCGGGGCCGTCCACCCCGTACTTCTCCCGCAGCACCGCCTCGTCCACCAGCTGGAGGGTGCCGACGCCCTTGACCGGGTAGAGCACGCGGACCCCGCGAGCGTCGTCGACCAGCTGGTAGAGATCCCGGTCGCCGGTGACCACGTCCACCGGACCGGCGGCCCGTGCCGTAAGCGTGCCGATCACGTCGTCGGCCTCGTAGCCCGGCGCTCCGACGCGGGCGATGCCGATCGCGTCCAGCACCTGCTCGATCACCGGGACCTGCGGGGAGAGGGTGTCCGGCACCTCCTCCTCGTCCGTGCCCTCGGGGACCTCCTCCGCGACGCGGTGCGCCTTGTAGGAGGGGATGAGGTCCACCCGCCACTGCGGGCGCCAGTCCTCGTCCATGCAGGCCACGAGGTCGTCCGGGTGGTGGTCCTGGACGAGGCGGGCGATGAAGTCGAGCAGGCCGCGCACCGCGTTCACGGGCGTGCCGTCGGGGGCCCGCACCGACTCCGGCACGCCGAAGTAGGCGCGGAAGTAGAGCGAGGCGGTGTCGAGGAGCATCAGGCGTCGCGTCACACCCCGATCATGCCGCACCCTACTGACACACCCCCGCCGCCATGTGAAGTGGATCACTCTTCCGTTTGCTCCCGGAAAACCGGGGCAGGCGCGGCCGCGGAGCGGACCCGCCTGCGCTCGGACGGCGCGCGGGACACGGGCCCGATGCCCGTCCCGCTCCACGGCCGCCCGCAGGGGGGAGGCGGGCGTCACCAGGTTCGACCCGTGAGGTGTATGTGTCCAGGCTGAAGGCCGAGCACTTGTACAAGGTGTTCGGCAAACGACCCGAAGCCGCCGTCAAGCGGCTCGAAGGCGGCGCGAGCCGCGACGAGCTGCGTGCGGACGGCACCACGGCAGCCGTGATCGACGCCTCGTTCGAGGTGGAGGCCGGCGAGATCTTCGTCGTGATGGGTCTCTCGGGCTCCGGCAAGTCCACCCTGCTCCGGATGCTCAACGGCCTCCTGGACCCCACCTCCGGCCGGGTCTCCTACGACGGGCGCGACCTGACCGCCCTCACCCCCGCCGAGCTGCGCGACGTCCGCTCGCGCAACATCAGCATGGTCTTCCAGCACTTCGCCCTCTTCCCGCACCGCAGCGTGCTGGAGAACGCGGGCTACGGCCTTGAGGTGCGCGGCGTCCCGCGCGCCGAGCGCGAGCGGCGGGCCGCCGAGGCCCTGGAGCTCGCCGGGCTCGGCGGCTGGGAGCGCTCCTGGCCCGACGAACTCTCCGGCGGTATGCAGCAGCGCGTGGGCCTCGCCCGCGCCCTGGCCACCGACGCCGACCTGCTGCTGATGGACGAGTCCTTCAGCGCCCTCGACCCCCTGATCCGCCGCGACATGCAGGACCAGCTGCTGGACCTGCAGAAGCGGCTGAAGAAGACCATCGTGTTCATCACCCACGACCTCAACGAGGCCATGCGCCTCGGCGACCGCGTCGCCGTCATGCGCGACGGCCGCATCGTCCAGAACGGCACCGCCGAGGACATCCTCGTCCGGCCCGCCAACGACTACGTCGCCTCCTTCATCCAGGACGTCGACCGCTCGCGCGTGCTCACCGCCGGCTCCATCGCGGAGAAGACCGGCGGCGCCGCGGAGGACGCCGTCGCCACCGTCGCCGCGGACACGCCGCTGGCCGACCTCTTCGCCCCCCTCGCCCTCGGCACCGGACCGGTCGCCGTCACCGGCGCCGACGGCGCCCCGGCGGGAGTGGTCACCCGGGACCGGCTGCTGGCCGTGCTCGGCGAGCAGCCGGCGGGGGTGACCGCCGGTGCCTAGGATCAAGCTCGGCTCCTGGGCGCAGTCCGCCGTGGACTGGCTCCAGAACCATCTCTCCTGGCTCTTCGACGCCATCAGCACCGTCCTCACCGGCCTCTACGACGGCGTCCACGCCGTACTCGGCGCCCCCGACGCCCTGCTGACGGCCGGCATCCTGGCCGTCGTCGCCTGGTGGCTGCGCGGGCTCCTCGCCGGCGTGTTCGCCTTCGCGGGCCTCGCCCTGATCGACTCCTTCGGGCTCTGGGACGAGGCCACCGCGACGCTGTCGCTCGTCCTCGTCGCCAGCTTCATCACCCTGCTGCTCGCGGTGCCGCTGGGCATCTGGGCCGCCCGCGACCAGCGCGTCAGCCGGGCGCTGCGGCCGGTGCTGGACCTGATGCAGACGATGCCGGCGTTCGTCTACCTGATCCCCGGCGTGATGTTCTTCTCGATCGGCCCGATCCCGGGCCTGTTCGCGACGATCATCTTCTCGATGCCGCCCGGCGTCCGGATGACCGAGCTGGGCATCCGCCAGGTGGACGGCGAACTCGTCGAGGCCGCCCGGGCGTTCGGCACCACCCCGCGCCACACCCTCACCCGCGTCCAGCTGCCGCTGGCGCTGCCCACCATCATGGCGGGCGTCAACCAGGTGATCATGCTGGCGCTCTCCATGGTCGTCATCGCGGGCATGGCCGGCGCCGGCGGCCTCGGCGAGACGGTCTACGCGGCCGTCACCCAGGTCGACATCGGCGGCGGTGTGGAGAGCGGCCTCGCGGTCGTCGTCCTCGCCATGTACCTGGACCGGATGACCGGCGCGCTCGGCAAGCGGGTCTCCCCGCTCGGCCGCCGGGCCGCCGCCAAGTCCGCTGCCGCCACCCGGCCTTCCGCCCTGCTGAACTACCGGCCCGGCACCGCCGTCGCCACCGTCGGCGTCGTCGTCCTCGCGCTCGTCGCGGGCGGCATGCACCTGGCCGGCGGCGGGGACCGGGAGAGCGTCGCCGCCGGGTCCGACATCGGCCGCGGGCAGAAGGTGAAGATCGGCTACTTCCCGTGGGACGAGGCCGTCGCCACCACCTACCTCTGGCAGAACGTCCTGGAGGCCCGCGGCTACAAGCCCGAGGTCAAGCAGCTCGACCCCGGCCCGCTGTACACCGCGCTGGCCCAGGGGCAGATGGACGTCCAGTTCGACTCCTGGCTGCCCACCACGCACCAGCAGTACATGGACCGGTACGGCGACAAGCTCAGCGACCTCGGCACCTGGTACGGCCCTACCTCCCTGGAGCTGACCGTCCCGTCCTACGTCAAGGACGTGAACACGCTGGAGGACCTCAAGGGCAAGGCCGGGAAGTTCGGCGGGAAGATCGTCGGCATCGAGGCCAGCGCCGGCATGATGGGCAAGCTCAACGGCAACGTCCTCAAGGACTACGGCCTGGACGGCGAGTACAAGGTCGTCTCGTCCTCCACCTCCACGATGCTCGCCGAGCTCGACCGGGCCATCAAGAACAAGGAGCCCGTCGTCACCACCCTGTGGTCGCCGCACTGGGCGTACGGCACCTATGACCTCAAGAAGCTCAAGGACCCCAAGGGCGCCTGGGGCAAGGGCGAGGAGCTGCACGTCGTGGGCAAGAAGGACTTCGCCGACGACTTCCCGCGGATCGCGGAGTGGGTGAAGGGCTTCAAGATGTCCGAGAAGGACCTCGCCTCCCTGGAGGCCGAGATCCAGAAGGGCGGCAAGGGCAAGGAGAAGGCCAGCGCGGGCCGCTGGCTGGACGCCCACCCGGGGCTGCTGGACAAGCTGGCGCCGGTGAAGACGTCCTGAGGGACGAGTGAAGAGAAAAGCGGGCGGGGTGCCCGGGCCGAGAGGGTCCGGGCGCCCCGCCCGTTCGTTCACCCCGTGCCGGGGTCCCGGGGCCGGGCGCGGCGGAGTTCGCTGAAGCCCGGGACGCCGGCCAGCAGCAGCGCGCCGTCCCACAGCCGGCCGGCGGCACCGCCGCGCGGGACGGGCGCCACGACCGGGCCGAAGAAGGCGGTGCGGTCGCCGTCCGCGCCGCGCACCGCGAGCACGGGGGTGCCCACGTCCGTCCCGACCAGGGCGACCGCCTCCGCGTGGGAGGCGCGCACCGCCGCGTCCCACGCCGTCGATCCGGCGGCCTCCGCCGTCTCCGCCGGCAGCCCGGCCGCGGCGAGCGCGTCGGCCGTCGCGTCCCACCGGCCCCGCTCGTGCGTCTCCGCCCCGAGCGCCGCGTAGAACCGGCCGAGCGCCTCCTCGCCGTACAGCTCGGCCACCGCCGCGCAGACCCGTACGGGGTGCCACAGCCACCCCTCCGGGTCGCCCTCGGGGTCGTCGGCGCGTCCCTCGTTGAGCACGGACAGGCTCATCACGCGCCATCGCACGGTCACGGGCCGGACCTCCGCCGTCTCCACGAGCCAGCGGGACGTGATCCAGGTGTAGGGGCAGGACGGGTCGAACCAGAACTCGGCGGTGTACGGCGGTCGCATGCGCTGCTGCCTCCGGCGTCGGGCCCCTCGCGGCGTACGGTGGGGCGGTGACCACATTGACCAGGCGTCGTACCGTACGCCGTGTCGTCTCGCTCGTCCCGTCACTCACCGAGGCCGTCGCCGCCACCGCGCCGGAGCTGCTCGTCGGGGCCACCGACTGGTGCGAGCACCCGGCCGGGCTCGACGTCGTACGGATCGGGGGCACCAAGAACCCCGACGTCGCGCGGATCGCCGCCCTCGCCCCCGACCTCGTCGTCGCCAACGAGGAAGAGAACCGCGCCCCCGACCTCGCCGCCCTGCGGGCGGCCGGACTCGATGTCCTGGTGACCGAAGTGCGCACGCTCGCGCAGGCGTTCGGGGAGCTGGAACGGCTTCTCGTCGACGGCTGCCGGCTGGCGTCGCCCGGCTGGCTGGCGGACGCCCGGGACGCCTGGGCGGACGTGCGGCCCGCCGGACCGGTGCTGCGGGCGGTGGTGCCGGTGTGGCGCAAGCCGTGGATGGTGCTCGGCCGGGACACCTTCGCCGGGGACGTCCTCGCCCGGCTCGGCGTCCGCCACGTCTACGTCGGCCACCCGGAGCGCTACCCGCGCGTCCCGCTGGAGGAGCTGCGGGCGAGCGGCGCCGACCTGGTCGTCCTGCCCGACGAGCCGTACCGCTTCACGCGCGACGACGGGCCCGAGGCGTTCCCCGGGCTCCCCGCCGCGCTGGTCAGCGGCCGCCATCTCACGTGGTACGGACCGTCGTTGACACGGGCGCCCGAGGTGCTGGGGCGGGCGCTGCGCACAGCCGTCCGCTGACCAGCCCGGCCGCCGTCCGGACCGTCGCCACCGCCCAGGCCGCCACCAGCACCGCGTACAAGGCGGCCGCCAGCCAGGTGAGGGCGTGCAGACCGGTGTGGCGCGCCAGGCCCGCGGCGCCCGTGACGCAGGTGCCGACCGGGAAGGTGAAGGCCCACCAGGTCATCGTGAAGCCCATGCCGGAGCGGGCCGCGCGGACCACCATGGCCGTGGCGAAGGCCAGCCACAGCAGGGCGAACCCCATGACGGGGACGCCGTAGAGCACCGCGAAGGCCGTCATGGCGGCCGGGTACGGGCCGCCGACCGCGCCCGGGGCGGCGTCCGCGAGGTTGTTCACCGCCGTCGTGGACTGGCCCAGCGGGCCCAGGACGAGGAACAGCGTCGGGGTGAGGGCGAGCGGCGGCGGACCGTGGTGGACCAGTCGGGAGAACACCACCGGCAGGATCACCAGCGTCATCAGCAGACTCAGCCCGAACAGCGCGTAACAGCCGAGCAGCATGCCCTCCCGCGCCTGCCCGGCCGGCAGGTGCGCGACGAGCGCCGGGCCGAGGGCCGCCGACACCATGGGTGCCACGACCGGCAGCAGCCACACGGGCGAGGCGGTCCCGGGCTCGATCCGGTGCCGGGTCACCATCAGGTACGGGATGCCGGCGGCGGCCAGCAGTCCGGTCGCCGTGCCCGCCGACCACAGCACCGCGTCCGCGGCCACCGCCGCCCGCTCGCCGACGACGCCCGCCCCCACGGAGAGGGTCGCGCCGCCGACCGCCAGCAGGGCCATCGCCAGGCAGCCGTAGAACGGCGCCACCGCCGGATCCGCCAGATGCCGGGCCGCCTGGTCCCGGTGGCGCGCCCAGTGCGCGGCCCGGGCGGCGAGCAGCGCCGCCAGGGCGACCGCGGAGAGGAGCCACACGGCCTCCAGGGCCGGGCGCGGCAGGGCCCGCCCGGGGAGCGCGGCACCGGCGCTCGCCACGATGGCGGTGCCCATGACGGTGGCGTACCAGTTCGGGCCGAGGTGGCGCAGACGGCGGACGCCCGGCGGCGCCGCCGGAAGGC
>NZ_JBPQTX010000210.1:0-12928 GCF_051386555.1 Streptomyces sp. URMC 126 | reverse complement strand
CACCCCCAGGGCACCCCCACCCCCGCCGACTTCGACCTCCGCGAGATCCCCCTCGCCGAGCCCGCCGAGGGCCAGATCGCCGTGCGCAACCTGCACCTGTCGGTCGACCCGTACATGCGCGGCCGGATGACCGGCCAGAAGACCTACGTCGAGCCCTTCGCGCTGGACAAGCCGATGACCGGCGGCGCGATCGGCGAGGTCGTCGCCTCCCGCGCCGAGGGCTTCGCCGTCGGCGACCACGTCCTGCACGACCTCGGCTGGCGCGAGCACGCCGTCCTCGACGCCAAGTACGCCGTCAAGGCCGACGCGGGCGACGTACCGCTCTCCGCCTACCTCGGCGCGCTCGGCATGCCGGGCATGACCGCCTACGCGGGCCTGCTGGAGGTCGCCTCCTTCAAGGAGGGCGACGCCGTCTTCGTCTCCGGCGCGGCCGGCGCCGTCGGCAGCCAGGTCGGGCAGATCGCCAAGCTCAAGGGCGCCTCCCGGGTGATCGGCAGCGCCGGCTCCGACGAGAAGGTGCGCCGCCTCGTCGAGGAGTACGGCTTCGACGCCGCCTTCAACTACAAGAACGGCCCGGTCGCCGAGCAGCTCGCCGAGGCCGCCCCCGACGGCATCGACGTCTACTTCGACAACGTCGGCGGCGACCACCTGGAGGCCGCCATCGGCGCCCTCAACCTCCACGGCCGCGTCACGATCTGCGGCGCCATCTCCCAGTACAACGCCACCGAGCCGGCGCCCGGCCCGCGCAACCTCGCCCTGCTCATCGCCAAGCGGCTGCGCCTCCAGGGCATGATCGTCATGGACCACGACCACCTGCGGCAGCAGTTCTTCGAGGAGGTCGGCGGCTGGATCCGGTCCGGCGCCCTGAAGCGGGACGAGACCGTCGTGCACGGCATCGAGAACACCGCCGACGCCTTCCTGGGCATGCTGCGCGGCGAGAACACCGGCAAGATGATCGTCTCCCTCGCCGGCTGACCCCCCTTACCGACCCTCCGAAGGAGCACCCATGAGCATCCAGCCCGTCGCCGTCGCCTACACCGCCGTCGCCACCGCCGAGAACGGCCGTGACGGCCGCGTCGCCAGCGACGACGGCAAGCTCGACGTCGTCGTCAACCCGCCGAAGGAGCTGGGCGGCAGCGGCGCCGGCACCAACCCCGAGCAGCTCTTCGCCGCCGGGTACAGCGCCTGCTTCCAGGGCGCGCTCGGCGTCGTCGCCCGCCAGGAGAAGGCCGACATCTCCGGCTCCACCGTCACCGCCGAGGTCGGCATCGGCAAGACGCCGGAGGGCGGCTTCGGCCTGAAGGTCGCGATCTCCGCGCACATCCCGAACGTGGACGAGGCCACCGCCCTCGCCCTGGTCGAGAAGGCGCACCAGGTCTGCCCGTACTCCAACGCCACCCGCGGCAACATCGAGGTCACCCTCTCCGTCCGCTGACGCCCGCGCGGGGGCCGGACGCCGTCAGAGCGGCACGTCCGCCGTCACCACGCCCGGCGCCGCCTCCGGCGCCGCGGCGAGGAGACCGCCGTCCGGCCCCCACACCCCGCTGCCGCCGCAGCCGACGTAACCGCCCGCCGGGCCCACGTGGTTGGCAAGCAGCACATGCATCCCGTGGTCCCGGGCCAGCGCCGGGAACAGCCGGTCCCGCTCCTCCCGGCCGCCGTCGCTGCCGTACAGCGAGGTGGCCACCAGCAGCGCGCAGCCGTCCGCCGCGGCCCGGGCGCCGATGTCGGGGAAGTCGACGTCGTAGCAGATCGCGAGGCCGATCCGGACGCCGTCCAGAACGAACCGGCCGCCGTCCTCGGTGCCCGCCGCGAAGCCGGCCGCGGCCTCCTTCTCCGTCACGTGCCGCTTGTCGTAGCGGGTGACCGGCGCGCCGTCCGGCCCGTACACGAACGCGCTGATCGTCGGCCCGGCACCGGCCGCGCGGGGGCTCCCGGCGCAGTTGACGACGGCCGCCGTGCCGGTCTCCCGGCACGCCTCGCGGAGCGGTACGAGGCGGGGGTCGTCGGGCTCCAGGGCCAGCCGGCCGGGATCGGCGTCGATCGCGGCCAACTCGTACCCCGTGACGGCCAGCTCGGGGAAGGCCACCAGCGAGGCGCCCTTCCCGGCCGCCTCGCGGACCAGCCCGGCCATGGTCTCGACATTGGCCCCGATGTCGCCCGGCCGGGCCGTGAACTGCGCGCTTGCGATGATCATGTCCTCATCATGACCGTCCGAGGGTGCCCGCTGCCACCCCCAGCAGCGCCCGCACCTGCGCGGTGATCCGCTGCCGCTCCCGCTCGAACTCCGGATCCGTGACGCGGCCCGCCGGTGCCTGGTTGTCCGCGCCGAACCGCAGCACGGGCGTGTGCAGATGGCCGCCCGGCACCCGGAGCCGGGTGGCGTCGCGCAGCAGCGTCGCCCGGTACGCGATCTCGTTGGACAGGTAGTCGCCCCCGCCGCCCTCGCGCGCCGCGGAACCCGGCGTCGGCCCGTCCGGCCGCTCGACGGGCGTGTGCGAACCGGCCGGGACCTCGGTCACCGCCGTGTTGTCGTACACCGGGTACGGGCCGGTGTCCGCCGAGGTCAGCGCGGTGTACGGCAGTGTGGTCCGCGTCCACTGCGGCTGCGGGCGCACGGTCGGGATCCCGGCCGGTACGGGCACCGGACCCGGGCCGCCGGTGAGCCGCTCGTTGTCCGTGGCGCCGCCGCGCCAGGCGCCGTTGGTCCGCTCCACGTCGAAGCGGCCCGGGCGGCCCTGGCTGATCGTGGTGAACAGGTCCACCCGGCGGGGGCCGGGGCGGAAGTACGGCAGCAGCGTCCGCTCCACCGTGCCCCGCGCGAAGTCCTCCCAGCGCACCGGGAAGACGGCCGCCTCCACCCGGGCCGGGCCCGACGGGGTGTCGATCACCGTGCCGTCCAGCGCGAGCGCCGCCGCGCCCGACGGGTTGGAGCGCCGTATGTCGTCGTCGAGGCGGAACGGGTCGAAGCCGGTGACCAGCACCCGCCTGACCTTGTGCCCCGCGGGGAAGTCGAGGGAGTCCTGACCGCGCGAGCCGCGCTCCACCGCGTCCAGCAGGGCCGCGCGCCGCTCGCCGGACAGTGGGAACCCCGGCTTCCAGGCCCGCAGTTCACGGGTGAGGCTCAGCCGTGCCCAGTACAGCGGGCGGTCGTCGTCGCGGGGCAGGTCGCCGGCCGCCGGGCCGCGGCCCTGGGCCCGGTCCACCGCCCGCCGCCACAGCCGGCGGCCCGCGTCGGCGGCCGCCCGCTCGGCCTGCGCGGGCGTCCGCGCGCGGGCCAGCGCCCCGGCGAGGTCACCGGCCGCCCCGTCGAAACCGGAGCGCCGCAGGATCTCCCGGGGGGCCGGGCCGTCCAGCCGGCCCTCCTCCCGGGTAGGCGCCGCCGGGCCGCCGGGAGCGGTCGTTCCCGCGGCGGTCGCCATGGGGGTGGCGAGGCAGGACAGGGCCAGCGCGGAGGCGACGAGGGCGGCGCCCGGAAGACGCGGTGCGAGCTTGGTGAGTCTCATGGGGCCGTATGAAATCAGCGTTGTCCACCTCGCGAAAGAGGTGTCCCTGTCACCCGCCTCACCGAAGGATTCCGGCCCCCCGCAGACTGCTTTCAGGCCACAATGACGCATGAACACAGCCGAGTTCATCGCAGCACACCCCCTCATATCCCTCGGCCACTCCTGGGCGTCCGCGCTGTTCGGCACGGGTGCCGGCCAGGGCGCCCGGCAGTTCACCGAACTGGGCCTCGCCCTGCTCCTCTCCTCCCTCATCGGCCTGGAGCGCGAACTCCAGCAGAAGAGCGCGGGCCTGCGCACCCACACCCTGGTCGGGGTGGGCAGCGCGCTCTTCGTCGAGGTCTCCCTGCACGGCTTCGGCCCGGCGAACGGCCTGGCCGGCTCGGCCTTCGACGGTTCGCGCGTCGCCGCGCAGATCGTCTCCGGCATCGGGTTCATCGGCGGCGGCCTGATCTTCGTACGCCGCGACGCGGTCCGCGGCCTGACCACCGCCGCGACGATATGGCTCACCTGCGCCGTGGGCATGGCCTGCGGCGGCGGCCTGCCCCTGCTCGGCGCCGCCGCCACGGTGGTGCACTTCCTGGTCGTCCGCGGCTTCCCGCTGCTCACCCGCCGGCTGACGGCGGTGCCCACGGTCGAGCGGTTCGAGCTGCTGCTCTCCTACCGGACGCGCCGCGGGGTGCTCGGCCGGGTCCTGGAACTCTGCACCAGCCGGGGCTTCCGCGTCACGGACGTGCACATCCACTCCGAGTCCCGGGAGGGCGAGAACGGCAAGGGCAAGGGGAAGGGCCGGGAGGCCGAGGTGGTGCTGGGGCTGGAGGGACGGAAGCCCGCGCACCCGCTCGTCGAGGAGCTGACGGACTGGGAGGGCGTCCTCGACGTCGGCCTGCGCGCCCACCGCGACAGCACCGAGTGAGCCCGGCGAGGGCCGTCGCGACCGCCCCGGGCCGCCGCGACGGCGTCGAACGGTCACCGCACAGACGGTCGAACCACCCCCGGAGGAGGGCGAGTTGGCCCGCCGGGAGGCGATCATCCGCTACCGTGCGGGACGGGCGGGGGCGGGGTCACCTGACGGACGCCGCCCCCGCCCGTCGCATCCGCCGCGCCCGCCGCACCCGTCCAAGCCGGTGCGGGTCAGCGGCCCCCGGCCGTGATCCGCCGGTAGGCGAGCTCGGCGAGCTGCCGCTGGCCCTCCTTGCTGGGGTGGAACCAGTCCCAGTGGCTGAGGTCCGCGCCGGTGAACCCGTAGGCGTGCACCGACCCCCCGTCGTAGCGGCACAGCAGGTCACGGCGGCAGACGTCCTCCAGGACGGCGTTGTACTCCTTCACCCGCCGGTCCACCTTCTCCCGCCGCTCGCGGGTGGGGGCGTCCACCAGCTCGGAGTCGCGCAGCATCGACGGGCAGATCCCCAGCTTCCACACCTGCTTGCCCAGCGGGCTCTTGCTCCCCTCCGACCACAGCCGTTTGAGGTCCGGGACGCTCGCCACGTACACCTGCGTCTTCGGCAGAGACCGGCGGAGCTCCTTCATCGACTTCTCGAAGCCGGCCCGGAAGTCCTTCACCGACGTCATCTCGGCCACGTCGGCCCGGCAGGCGTCGTTCGCCCCGAGCAGCACCGTCACCAGCTCCGGCCGGTGCGGGACGGCCGCGCGCACCTGGCGGGGGAGGTCCGCCATCCGCGCGCCCGTCCGGGCGAAGTTCCAGCTCCGCGCCTGCGGCGAGGGCAGCAGCCGGGCCGCGAGGCTGTCCACCTCGGTGCCGGTGGCCCAGGAGACCTCCGGGCAGTCCTTGAGCAGCCGGCAGGCGTCGAAGCCCCGGGTGATCGAGTCGCCCAGGGAGGCCAGGGAGCCGGGCCGGGTGTTCCAGACCGGTCCCGCGCTCGCTCTCGGCTTCGCCGCCGGACGCTCGGCCGCCGCGCCCGGACCCCGGTCGTCGCAGCCCGCGGTGAGCAGCCCCGCGGTGAGCGCCGCCACCGCCGTGAGCGCCGCGGCGGCGGCCCGCGACGGGCGGTCGGTGCTGGTGCGCATCGTCTTCCCCCTCCGGCCGGGTGACAGGTGTACGGGACCGACGGTACGTCACCCGGCCGGAGTCCCGGCGGCGCGCGGCGTTCCTCCCGGGAGCGATCGAGGCCTTACCGGTCCTGTTCGCACCACCACTGCGCCGGATCACAACACGTCACATCCTGTCCCTTTCCGGAAAATTGCCCCCTATGGTGTTTACTGTTGGTAACCTCGCGAGCTGGTGCGGGAGGGGCCATGGGGACGGAACGTCCGGTGCCGCCCCGGGCGGGACCGGTACGGACGCGAGGCCGCTGAGGAAGGCGAACCTCGAACCGCACTGGAGGTCCCGGTGACGACACGTGGCGTGCTCTACGTGCACTCCGCGCCGCGCGCGCTCTGCCCCCACGTCGAGTGGGCCGTCGAAGGGGTGCTCGGCGCCCGCGTCACCCTCGACTGGATCCGGCAGCCCGCCGCCCCCGGCACCTGGCGCACGGAATTCTCCTGGCAGGGCCGCCCCGGCACCGCCTCCCGCCTCGCCTCCGCCCTTCGCGGCTGGCACCTGCTCCGCTACGAGGTGACCTCGGACCCCGCCGCCGGCACCGAGGGCGAGCGCTACAGCTCCACCCCCGACCTGGGCCTCTTCCACGCGGTCACCGGCGTCCACGGTGACATCCTGGTTCCCGAGGACCGCCTCCGCGCCGCCCTGGGCCGTGCCCAGCGGGGCGAGACCGACCTGGCCGCCGAGGTGGCCGGCCTCCTCGGCAAGCCCTGGGACGACGAACTGGAACCCTTCCGGCACGCGGGCGAGGGCGCGCCGGTGCGGTGGCTCCACCAGGTGGTGTGACCGGCGGACTTGCCTTCGAGCGCACTCCAGCTCGTACGGTTCGGACATGACCCACACCGCTTCCGTCGTCGTCCTCGGCACCGGCATCATGGGCGCCGCCATGGCGCGCAACCTCGCCCGCGCGGGCCTCGACGTCCGGGCCTGGAACCGCGACCCCGCCAAGACCGAACCGCTCGCGGCCGAAGGGGTCCGGATCGCCGGGACCCCCGAAGAGGCCGTCCGCGACGCCGACACCGTTCTCACCATGCTGTACGACGGCGCGGCCGTCCTGGACGTCATGCGCCGCGCCGCCCCCGGACTGCGATCGGGCGCGGTGTGGCTCCAGTCGACCACCGCCGGCCTCGACGTCCTCGACGACTTCGCGGCCCTCGCCGACGAGCACGGCCTCGTCTTCGTGGACGCCCCGGTCCTGGGCACCCGGGCGCCGGCCGAGAAGGGCGAGCTCACCGTCCTCGCCGCAGGGCCCGCCGCCGTCCGCCCCGCGCTCGCCCCCGTCCTGGACGCCGTGGGCACGCGGACGGTGTGGACGGGCGAGGAGGGCGCCGCGGGCAGCGCCTCCCGGCTGAAGCTGGTGCTCAACAGCTGGGTGCTGGCCGTGACGCACGGCACCGCCGAGGCGCTGGCGCTCGCCGAGGGGCTGGGCGTGGACGCCCGGGACTTCCTGGCGGCCATCGAGGGCGGCCCGCTGGACATGGGCTACCTGCGGGCCAAGTCCGCCCTGCTGCTCGACGGCGGTCTCACCCCGCCGAGCTTCGCCACCGTCACCGCGGAGAAGGACGCCCGCCTCATCGTGGCCGCCGGGGAGCGGGCCGGCGTGCGGCTCGACGTCGCGGAGGCCGGGGCGGAGCGCTTCCGGCGGGCCGTCGAGCAGGGGCACGGCGACGAGGACATGGCGGCCTCGTACTTCGCCAGCTTCGGGGAACCACGGGAGCGGTGAACGCCGAAGGCCCGCCCGGTCGTCTCCGACCGGGCGGGCCTTCGTGCGTCAGGCGGGCGTCAGACCGTCCGCAGGGCGAGCACCACGTTGTGGCCGCCGAAGCCGAACGAGTTGTTGATCGCCGCGATGGTGCCCTCGGGGAGCTTTCGGGGCTCGCCGCGGACGACGTCCGCGTCGATCTCCTCGTCCAGCTCGTCGACGTTGATGGTCGGCGGGGCCGTGCGGTGGTACAGCGCGAGGACGGTCGCGACCGTCTCGACGCCGCCGGCGCCGCCCAGCAGGTGGCCGGTCATCGACTTGGTGGCGGAGACCGCGACGTGGTCGAGGTCGTCGCCCAGCACCTTGCGCAGCGCCTTGATCTCCGCGAGGTCGCCCTGCGGGGTCGAGGTGGCGTGCGCGTTGAGGTGCATCACCTCGGACGGCTTGAGGTCGCTGGAGGCCAGCAGGCCCTGGAGCGCCGCGGCGATGCCCCGGCCGGTGGGCTCGGGCTGCGCGATGTGGTGGCTGTCCGCGGACAGGCCCTGGCCCAGGATTTCGCAGTACACGCGGGCGCCGCGGCGGGCCGCGTGCTCGGCGGACTCCAGGATCACGACGCCGGCGCCTTCGCCCAGGACGAAGCCGTCACGGTTCTTGTCGTAGGGGCGGGAGGCCTTCTGCGGCTCGTCGTTGTTCTTGGACATCGCCATCATGCTGGCGAAGGCCGCGACGGGCAGCGGGTGGATGGCCGCCTCGGTGCCGCCCGCGACGACCACGTCGGCACGGCCGGTACGGATCATCTCCACGGCGTAGCCGATGGCCTCGGCGCCGGACGCGCAGGCGCTGACCGGGGTGTGCACGCCCGCCTGGGCGTTCACCTCCAGGCCGACGTTGGCGGACGGGCTGTTGGGCATCAGCATCGGCACGGTGTGCGGGGAGACGCGGCGGGCGCCCTTCTCCTTGAGCACGTCGTACTGGTCGAGCAGGGTCTGCACGCCGCCGATGCCGGAGGCGATGACCGCGCCCAGCCGCTCGGGGGCGATGGCCGCGTCCTCGCCGGCCCGGGCGGTGTAGCCCGCGTCGGCCCAGGCCTCGCGGGCCGCGATCAGCGCGAACTGCGCCGACCGGTCGAGCTTGCGGGTCAGGGGGCGGGGCAGGACCTCGGACGGGTCGACCGCCGCCGTGGCGGCGATCCGGACCGGGAGGTCGGCGAACCGCTCGCCTTCAAGGGGCTTCACGCCGGAACGCCCGGCGAGCAGCCCTTCCCAGGTAGACGCGCTGTCGCCACCCAGCGGTGTGGTTGCGCCGATACCGGTGACGACCACGGTGCGATTGGTCGAGTTCACAGGAATTCTGTCTCCACGAATAGAGGTGCTGGAAACGCCACCCGCCGGGGTGGCGACGAACGCGGGGGGATCAGCTCTGGTGCTTGAGGATGTAGTCGGCCGCGTCACCGACCGTCTTCAGGTTCTTGACGTCCTCGTCCGGGATCTTGACCTCGAAGCGCTCCTCGGCGGCGACGACGACCTCCACCATGGAGAGCGAGTCGACGTCCAGGTCGTCGGTGAAGGACTTGTCCAGCTTGACGTCCTCGACCGGGATGCCGGCGATCTCGTTGACGATCTCGGCGAGGCCCTTGAGGATCTCTTCCTGCGTGGCGGCCATGGTGGCGCTCCTTAATTGTGCGGTGGTTCTGGAAAAACTGCTCAGGGAACTGCGGTGGAGAGCTCCCGCACCGTGGTCGGCTGGTGCCGTTCCGTGCGGATCTCGCCTAGGGGAGGGTAACGACCGTCGCGGCGAACACGAGACCCGCCCCGAAGCCGATGAGCAGCGCGGTGTCGCCGCTCTTCGCCGCGCCGGTGGCCAGGAGGCGCTCCATGGCCAGCGGGATGGAGGCCGCCGAGGTGTTCCCGGTGGTCTCCACGTCCCGGGCGACCACGACATTCTCCGGCAGCTTCAGCGTTTTGACCATCGAATCGATGATCCGCATGTTCGCCTGGTGCGGAATGAAGACGTCCAGGTCATCGGCGGTGATGCCGGCCTCGTCCAGCGCCTGCTGGGCGATCTTCGCCATCTCGAAGACGGCCCAGCGGAACACCGCCTGGCCCTCCTGCGTGATGGCCGGGAAGCGGACCTCGGTACGGACCTCGCTGCTCTCGCGGTAGACGTCCCACGGCAGGTTCTGCCGGATGGTCTCCGCCTTGTCGCCCTCCGAGCCCCACACCGTCGGGCCGATGGCCGGCTCCTGCGCCGGGCCCACGACCACGGCGCCGGCGCCGTCACCGAACAGGAACGCCGTGGAACGGTCGTCCAGGTCCGTCAGGTCCGACAGCCGCTCCACGCCGATGACCAGCACGTACTCGGCCGAACCGTCCGTGACCAGGGCCTTGGCCATGGTCAGGCCGTAGCCGAAGCCCGCGCAGCCGGCGGAGATGTCGAAGGCGGCCGGCTTGCCGGCGCCGATCCGGTGGGCGATCTCGGTGGCGATGGCCGGGGTCTGCTTGAAGTGCGACACCGTCGAGACCAGCACGGCCCCGATCCGCTCCGGGGTGATGCCGGCGGCGGCGATGGCCTTGCCCGCGGCCTCCACCGACATGGTGGCCACCGTCTCCTCGGGGCCGGCCCAGTGCCGGGTGGCGATGCCGGAGCGGGAGCGGATCCACTCGTCCGAGGAATCGATCCGCTTGAGGATCTCCTCGTTGGGGACGACGCGCACCGGGCGGTAGCCGCCCACGCCCATGATGCGCGCGTAGGGCGCGCCCTTGGCGGGCTTGATCTTGGCAGTCATGTCCGGGGCTCCTTACGCGGCCGACGTGTCGGCCGTGTTGTCGCCGTGCTCGGCGATCAGCTCGCGGGCGGCGTCCAGATCGGCCGGCGTCTTGAGGGCCAGCGTCTTCACACCGGGCAGGGCGCGCTTGGCGATGCCCGTCAGGGTGCCGCCGGGGGCCGCTTCGATGATCGCCGTGACGCCCAGCTCCTTGAAGGTCTCCATGCACAGGTCCCAGCGGACCGGGTTGGCCACCTGGCCGACCAGCCGCGCCACCACGTCGGCGCCGTCCGTCACCACCGCTCCGTCGCGGTTGGAGACGTAGCGGGTGCGCGGAGCGGCCGGCTCCAGCTCGCGGGCCGCGGTCTCCAGGACGGAGACCGCCGGGGCCATGTGCTCGGTGTGGAAGGCGCCCGCGACCTTCAGCGGCACCACGCGACGGGTGCCCTCGGGCTTGTCCGCGGCGAGCGCCGCCAGTTGTTCCATGGTACCGGCGGCGACGATCTGACCGGCGCCGTTGACGTTCGCCGGGGTCAGGCCGAGCTTCTCCAGGTGCGGGAGGACGACGTCGGCCTCCCCGCCCAGCAGCGCCGACATGCCCGTCTCGGTGACGGCGGCGGCCTCGGCCATGGCCAGGCCCCGCTTGCGGACGAGCAGCATGGCGTCCCGCTCGGACAGCACACCGGTCAGGGCGGCGGCGGCGAGCTCGCCGACGCTGTGGCCGGCGGCGGCGCCCACCCGCCGGACGATGTCGTCAGCGGTGGGGAAGAGCTGCCCCGCGGACACCAGCGCGGCGGCCACCAGCAGCGGCTGGGCGACGGCGGTGTCACGGATCTCGTCCTCGCCGGCGTCCGTGCCGTAGTGGACGAGGTCCAGGTCGATGGCCTCCGACCAGTCCCGCAGGCGGTCGGTGACGCCGGGGAGGTCGAGCCAGGGGGTCAGGAAGCCGGGCGTCTGAGCGCCCTGGCCGGGAGCGACGAGTACGAGCACCCTCACACTCTCTCTCGTGGACGGGTCCGGTCACCCGTGGGGACAGGGACGAAGAACCGTCAGGGGAATTGTTTGCGTTCCACAAAAGCCTACGGCTGTCACTCCGTGTCGGCCAGACGCCCCAGGATCAGCGCGATACGCAGGGTGAAGGCCGAACGCACATCGGAAGGCGACCATCCGGTGACGTCCGTCACACGTCGGAGCCGGTACCGCACGGTGTTTGGGTGGACGAACAGCATGCGCGCCGCGCCCTCCAGACTGCTCGCCTGCTCCAGGTAGACGCTCAGCGTCTCCAGCAGCGCGGAGCCCGCCTCCTCCAGCGGTCTGTAGATCTCCTCCACCAACTGCACCCGCGCCACAGGATCACCGGCCATCGCCCGCTCCGGCAGGAGATCGTCGGCGAGCACCGGGCGGGGGGCGTCCGGCCAGGCCGCACACGCCTTCAGGCCGGCGGCGGCGGCCTGCGCGGACCGCGTGGCCGCCAGCAGGTCGGGGACGACGGGACCGGCCACCACCGGACCGGCGGCGAACGGCCCGATCAGCGCCTTCGCCGCCTGGAGCGGGTTGTCGCTGCCACCGGCGATCACCACCAGGCGGGTGCCCAGCACCCCGGTCAGCACCTGGAGCTTGGCGTGCCGGGACGCCCGCCGGATCGCCTCCACGGTCAGCTCGCTGTCGCCGTTCGGGGCCGTCCCCAGCACCACCGCGACATGCGCCGGCGAGTTCCAGCCCAGCGCCGCGGCCCGGGACAGCACCCCCTCGTCCGCCTCGCCCGACAGCACGGCGTTGACCACCAGCGACTCCAGCCGGGCGTCCCAGGCGCCCCGCGCCTCGGCCGCCTGCGCGTACACCTGCGCGGTGGCGAAGGCGATCTCCCGGGCGTAGACGAGCAGCGCCTCGCGGAGGGCGGACTCGTCGCCCGGCGCGGCGACCTCGTCGATCGCCGACTCCATGACCTCGATCGTCGTCCGGACCATCTCCACGGTCTGGCGCAGCGTGATCGCCCGGGTCAGCTCGCGGGGCGCGGTCCCGAAGACGTCCGTGCTGATCGCCTGGGGGGTCTCCGGGTGCCGGAACCACTCCGTGAAGGCCGCGATACCGGCCTGGGCCACCAGCCCGATCCACGAGCGGTTCTCCGGCGGCATCGCCCGGTACCACGGCAGCTGCGCGTCCATCCTGGCGATGGCGGCGGCGGCCAGGGTCCCGGACGACTTCTCCAGGTTGCGCAGGGTGGCGCTGTGCGGATGCGGGGGGCGAGCGGCGGATTCAGGCACGGGGACAAGCCTGCCCTATTCGGGTGCGCCTCGGGGCGGCCGGGCTACCGTAGCCCGATGACCGAGGCGCGGATCCAGGTGTGGCGGGCGGCGGAACGGTACCGGGGCGGCGATCCCGAGGCCGGTATCGAGACCCGGCACGCCTTCTCCTTCTCCGGTTTCTACGACCCCGACAACGTGCGCTTCGGCTCCCTGATCGCCTGCAACGAGGAGCTTCTCGCGCCGGGCGCGGGGTTCGCCGAGCACCCGCACCGGGATGTGGAGATCGTCACGTGGGTGGTGGAGGGGGAGCTCGTCCACGAGGACTCGGCCGGGCATGTCGAGGTGGTGCGCGCGGGGGACGTGCAGTGGCTGAGTGCGGGGGCGGGGGTGCGGCATGTGGAGCGCAATGCTTCCGGGGTGCCATTGCGGTTCCTCCAGATGTGGCTCGACCCGGTCGAGGGCGGTGGGGCGCCGGTGTACGAGGTGGCGCGTTCCGTGCGCGACGGGGTTGTGCTGACGGTCCCGAACGCGGGTGCCGCGCTGCACGTCCTGCGCCCGCGGGCCGGCGAGCGGCTCGCCCTGCCTGCGGGGGAGTGGCTGTACGTGCACGTGGTGCGGGGAGCCGTTCGGCTGGGGGGCGAGGAGCTTGGGGTG
>NZ_JBPQTX010000209.1:0-12935 GCF_051386555.1 Streptomyces sp. URMC 126 | reverse complement strand
CGGGCGGCAGGGGGAGCCGGGCCGCCGGCGGTACTGCGGGGCTACGGTGCGCGGGAGCCGATGCCCTCCTCGTCGGCGCCCCGCCACAGCGAGGGGTCGTACGGGGTGTCGGGGATCTGCACCATGGCCGGGCGGGGGCGCTCCGGTGGCTGGGCCTCGCGCAGGAGCGACAGGCTCTCGCGCAGGTGGCCGGCGTCGGAACGCATCCGCCGCAGCTCCGGGCCGTCGCCGCCGAGCCGGCGTTCCAGCCGCCCGAGAGTGCGGTCGAGTTCGCCGAGGCAGCGCTGAACCGCTGTCAGGTCGTCGTTCAGGGACACGGATCTGCCCTCACTTCCGCGGATGGAGCGGTTGCGGGTGGCGACTGCGATGCGACAGAGAGTGTCGCGCGTCACACCCCTTCAGGGGAAGATAGCGGCCCCGATTGCACCTTCGCGGGAGCGCATTCCTCGCGAGCCCTGCCGCTGCTCAAACGTTCGTCCAGGCGGGTGGCGTGGGCCCGCGAGGCGCCGTGTCGGAGCCCCGTTCGCGCGGGCCGTCGCTTTCAGTGGTCGGCAGTAGATCCGATCAGCGGCTCATCGGACCGTCGGCGGCTCATCGGACCGACTGAACGAACTCCCTGAACGGCCACTGAACGACCGGGCCGGATTCGGACCCCGTACGGCGGAGGTTGTCGCCCATGTTCCCCCTCTCGACGAGCAAGCGGCCCCGCACCCGTCGCGGCCGCCGTTCCGCCGCCCTGCTCGCCGCGGGCGCGCTCCTGCCGCTGCCCGTCCTGGCCGGCTGCGGAGACTCGGGGGAGAGCGCCGAGCCGCCCGCCGGAGTCCAGGACGTGGCCGCCGCCCCACGCGCGAAGATCGCCGACAAGGGCACGCTGACCTGGGCCGTCGACGCGCTGCCCACCACCTACAACGCCTTCCAGGCCGACGCCGACGCGGCCACCCGGCAGGTGGCGGGCGCGGTGCTGCCCGCCCTCTTCACCCTGGACGCCCGCGGCATCCCGCGGCGGAACCCCGACTACCTGCTCTCCGCCGAGGTGGTGGCGCGCGAGCCCCGGCAGGTCGTCGTCTACCGGCTGCGCCCGGGCGCGGTGTGGAGCGACGGCATGCCGATCACCGCCGCCGACTTCGAGGCCCAGTGGAAGGCCCTGCGCGGCAAGGACAGCTCCTTCTGGTCGGCGGGCAACGCCGGGTACGACCGGATCGGCTCGGTGGAACGCGGCGCCGACGACCGCGAAGTGAAGATCACATTCGCGAAGCCCTACGTGGACTGGCCCTCCCTCTTCACCCCGCTGTACCCCCGGGCGGCGATGGGCAGCGGCAGCGCCTTCAACGACTCGATGCGCAAGGAGCTCAAGTTCGCCGCCGGGCCGTTCCAGGTGGGCGAGCGCAACGACGGGCAGGGCACGCTGACGCTCGTCCGCAACCCGCGCTGGTGGGGCGACCGGGCCAAGCTGGACCGGCTGGTGCTCCGCGCGGTGCCGCCCGCCGAACGGGCCGACGCGCTGGCCAACGGCGGCATCGACCTCGCCGACGTCACTCCGGCGGCGGCCGAGCGGATCACCCGGGCCAACGCGCCGGCGAAGAAGGCCGACGACGCCAACAAGCCCGAGGCGGCGGCGGGCCTGCGCGACCTGGTCGTCCACCGGGCACTGGAACCCGTCTGGACCCAGCTCGCCCTCAACGGCACCTCCGGCCCGCTGGCAGACGAGCGGGTGCGCCGGGCCGTCGCCCGGGCCGTCGACCGCAAGGACCTCGCCCGGTACGTCCTCGGCGCGGTCGGGCTGCCGGCCGACCCGCTGGGCAGCCATGTGCTCGTCGCCGGGCAGCTCGGCTACGAGGACAACAGCGACGCCGTCGGCCCCGCCGACCCGGGCGCCGCCCGGGACCTGCTCGCCGACGCCGGCTGGAAGGAGGGCCGGGGCCAGGCTCCCGGCCGCGGACCGGCGCGGGCCGACGGGACGGGACAGCGGCACGCGCCCGACGACAAGGCCGAACCGCACGGCGCGCCCGGGCCGGACGGCCAGCTCCCGGGGTCCCCGGCGCCCGGGTCGGCACCCGAACCGGCGGCCGGGGTGCCGGCCGACAAGCCGGAGAACCTGCCGGAGCCGGAGGACGTGGGGGAGGAGGGCGGGGCCGGCGACGGTGCCGGGACCGGGACCGGCGGCGAGGGTACGGACGACAAGAGCGTCCGGGACGCCGGGGGCGGCAAGGGCAGCGCGGCGAAGACGGCGCCCGTCCGGTTCAAGGACGGCAAGCGGCTGGCCCTCCGGTTCGTCCTCCCCAAGGGCACGGGCGCGGAACCGCTGCGCCAGGTCGGGGAGCGGATCGCCCGGCAGCTCGACGCCGTCGGCATCCACACGGAGCTCCGCACGGTCGACGACGCGGGCTTCTTCCGCGACCACATCGCCTCCGGCGACTTCGACCTCGCCCTCTACTCCTGGCCCGCCAGCGCCTTCCCCGCCACCGACGCCCGGCCCATCTTCGCCAAACCGCGGCCGGCGGCGGACGGATCGCTCCAGGTGGAGCAGAACTACAGCCGGGTCGGCACCGACCAGATCGACCGGCTCTTCGAACAGGCGTCGACGGAACTGGACGGGGAGGCGTCGCGGGACCTGGTGCGGCGGGCCGACGCGCGGATCTGGGCGGCGGCGGGTTCCATTCCGCTGTACCAGCGGCCGGAGCTGGTCGCCTCGCGGCGGGCCCTGGCGAACGTGGGCGCGTTCGGGCTGGCCACGCCGCGGTATCAGGACATGGGGTTCCTGCGGTGAGGGTGCCCCGGTCCCTCCCCCTCGCCGGCGGGTCCGCGCCCCCGGACCCCGGGAACCGGTGAAAGGGCGGAACCGGGGACGGAACCCGCAGGTCAACGCGGCCGCACCGCTCCCCGGGCGGCCTCCGGTCGGAGTTCCCCGTACCATGGAGTAAAGGCCGTGGCTCGATCGCCCGGCAGGCCCGCGTACCGGACCGGACGCGCGGGCATCCACGATCCCGGGAGAAGCGCCGCAGTATGCCCACGCGCCATGACATCCGTAACGTCGCCATCGTCGCCCACGTCGACCACGGCAAGACGACCATCGTCGACGCCATGCTCAAGCAGGCCGGCGCCTTCGCCGCCCACCAGCTCGACTCCGTCGACGACCGCGTCATGGACTCGAACGACCTGGAGCGTGAGAAGGGCATCACGATCCTCGCCAAGAACACGGCGGTGAAGTACCACCCCAAGGACGGCGGGGCCCCGATCACCATCAACATCATCGACACCCCCGGCCACGCCGACTTCGGTGGCGAGGTCGAGCGCGGTCTGTCGATGGTCGACGCGGTCGTGCTGCTGGTGGACGCCTCCGAGGGCCCGCTGCCGCAGACCCGCTTCGTGCTCCGCAAGGCCCTGCAGGCCCGGATGCCGGTCATCCTGTGCATCAACAAGACCGACCGTCCGGACTCCCGCATCGACGAGGTCGTCAACGAGACGTACGACCTCTTCCTGGACCTGGACGCGGACGAGGACCAGATCGAGTTCCCGATCGTCTACGCCTGCGGCCGTGACGGCATCGCCTCGCTGACCAAGCCGGAGGACGGCACCGTCCCGGCGGACAGCACCAACCTGGAGCCGTTCTTCTCCACCATCCTGGAGCACGTCCCGGCCCCGGTGTACGAGGAGAACGCGCCGCTCCAGGCCCACGTCACCAACCTCGACGCCGACAACTTCCTCGGCCGTATCGCGCTGCTCCGCGTCGAGCAGGGCGAGCTGCGCAAGGGCCAGACGGTCGCGTGGATCAAGCGTGACGGCACGGTCTCCAACGTCCGCATCACCGAGCTGATGATGACCGAGGCCCTCACCCGCAAGCCGGCCGAGGTGGCCGGCCCCGGTGACATCTGCGCCGTCGCCGGTATCCCCGACATCATGATCGGCGAGACCCTGGCCGACCCGGAGAACCCGGTCGCGCTGCCCCTGATCACCGTCGACGAGCCGGCGATCTCCATGACCATCGGCACCAACACCTCGCCGCTGGTCGGCCGCGGCGGTACGGGCAAGGGCGCGGACGCCAAGTCCGCCGTCAAGGACCGCAAGGTCACCGCCCGTCAGGTCAAGGACCGTCTGGACCGCGAGCTGATCGGCAACGTCTCGCTCCGCGTCCTGGACACCGACCGCCCCGACGCCTGGGAGGTCCAGGGCCGCGGTGAGCTGGCGCTGGCCATCCTGGTGGAGCAGATGCGCCGCGAGGGCTTCGAGATGACCATCGGCAAGCCGCAGGTCGTCACCAAGCAGGTCGACGGCAAGACCTACGAGCCGGTCGAGCGCATCACCATCGACGTGCCCGAGGAGCACATGGGCGCGGTCACGCAGCTCATGGGCACCCGCAAGGGCCGGATGGACAACATGTCGAACCACGGCTCCGGTTGGGTCCGCATGGAGTTCGTCGTCCCGTCCCGCGGTCTGATCGGCTTCCGCACGGAGTTCCTCACGAACACCCGCGGCACCGGTATCGCGCACTCCATCCACGAGGGCCACGAGCCGTGGTTCGGCGAGCTGAAGACCCGTAACAACGGCTCCCTGGTCGCCGACCGCGCCGGCGCCGTCACCGCCTTCGCGATGACGAACCTCCAGGAGCGCGGCGTGCTGTTCGTCGACCCGGGCACCGAGGTGTACGAGGGCATGATCGTCGGCGAGAACTCGCGCGCCGACGACATGGACGTCAACATCACCAAGGAGAAGAAGCTCACCAACATGCGCTCCTCCTCCGCCGACTCCTTCGAGGCGATCGTCCCGCCGCGCAAGCTGTCGCTGGAGCAGTCCCTGGAGTTCTGCCGCGACGACGAGTGCGTCGAGGTGACCCCGGAGGCGGTCCGCATCCGCAAGGTCGTCCTGGACCAGAAGGAGCGCGGCCGTACGGCGTCGCGCGCCAAGCGCTGACGTCCCGCGGCCGGCCGTCAGGGTCGTCGGATCCGTCAGGTCCGGCTGATCCGGCGTCAGTTCGCCGGTGGCGCGAGAGGCCCGGTACCCCCGTCGAGGGGGTGCCGGGCCTCTCGGCGTTCGCACGGCGGAGGCGCGACCGTCCGGATAACGGACCCCCACCTCCCGATGTGGCGTCAACAGCCCGTTTCGTACGTGTCTGTCTGGGCCGTCTTTGTCCGTATTTCGGGCATGTGGCGGTGATCGATGTGACCAAAGCGAGACCCAGTAAGTGTGGTTTAAGGAGCGGCGGTACTCAATAGTGGGGTCCATTAGCTCGGGTCAATGGGTCACGCGCTGTGGGGAGCGCGGGGACTCACGAGCACACTCGGGGGTTCCGGTTCCTGTTTCCGCTGTCAGGGGTGTCAGCGTCTGGGAACCGGGCTCTCTTTTGGTGACAGTGGACTCCTGAGGAGGGATACCCATGCGTGGTGCCAAGAGTGCCAAGTGGGTCGTGGGTGCGATAGTGGTGGCGATGGCCGCCACGGCGTGCGGATCGTCGAAGGACGACGACAACGGCAGCGGCGGTGGTTCCGGCGTCGGCGCCGGGATGTTCAGCTACCAGGGCAGCGAGCCGCAGAACCCGCTGACGCCCGCCGGCAACAACGAGGTCGGCGGTGGCCGCATCCTCAAGAACGTCTTCCGCGGTCTGACGCAGTACGACCCCAAGGACGGGTCGCTGAAGATGGCGGTGGCCGAGAAGATCGACACCACGGACTCCCAGCACTTCACTGTCACGCTCAAGAGCGGCTGGACGTTCCACAACGGCGAGCCGGTGACGGCCAAGTCGTTCGTCGACTCCTGGAACTGGAGCGCGAACATCAAGAACGCGCAGATCAACAGCTCCTGGTTCGCCGAGATCAAGGGTTACGAGGACGTCCACCCGGAGAAGGGCGACCCCAAGACCGACAAGATGTCGGGCCTGGTGGTGAAGGACGACAAGACGTTCACCATCGAGCTCAGCCGGCCGGTGGCCCACTGGAAGTACAAGACGGGTTACCCGGCCCTGTCGCCGGTGCCCCAGGCGTTCTTCAAGGACCCGAAGGCCTTCGGCCAGAAGCCGATCGGCAACGGCCCCTACGTGTTCGACAACTGGGACCACAACAACCAGATCGTGCTGAAGAAGTACGACAAGTACGCGGGTGAGGACAAGCCGAAGAACAACGGCGTCGTCTTCAAGGTCTACCTGAAGGCCGACGGTGCCTACGCCGACCTCCAGTCCGGCGGCCTCGACGTGATCGACCAGATCCCGCCGGCCAGCCTCTCCAAGTACAAGTCGGACCTCGGCGACCGCGCCGTGGACCAGCCGATGGCCACGCTGCAGATGGTCGGCTTCCCCCTGTACAACAAGGAGTGGCAGGCCCCGGAGAAGGCCAAGGTCCGCCAGGGCATCTCCATGGCCATCGACCGCGCCGCCATCGGCAAGACGGTCCTCCAGGGCTCCCGCGAGCCCGCCAACGGCTTCCTCAACCCGGGCATCCTCGGCTACGACAAGGCCCAGGACCCCGAGGTGCTGCACTTCGACCCGGAGAAGGCCAAGAAGCTCATCGAGGAGGGTGGCGGCGTCCCGGGCGGCAAGCTCACCCTCATCTACAACGCCGACCTCGGTCACAAGGCGTGGGTGGACGCGGTCTGCAACTCCATCACCAAAAACACCGGTGTTCCGTGCCAGGGCGACCCCAAGCCCGACCAGAAGACCTCCCGTGACCTGATCACCGGCAAGAAGCTCCCGGTCCACCAGATGTTCCGCACCGGCTGGCAGGCGGACTACCCGCACATCGCGAGCTACCTGGCGGACGTCTACCACACCGGTGCCGCCTCCAACGACTCCGGTTACAGCAACCCGGAGTTCGACAAGCTGACCGACGAGGCGGACAAGGCCAAGACGCCGGAGGAGTCGGCCAAGCTCTACAAGAAGGCCGAGGAGATCCTCCTCAAGGACATGCCGCAGATCCCGCTGTGGAACTACAAGGAGAACGGCGGCTACTCCAAGAACGTGAGCAACGTCGTGTACGACTGGATCGGCGACCCGGTCTGGACCGATGTCGAGGTCAAGAAGTAAGTCACACACCGGCGTTCCGTCCTCGCGGCCAGTGAAGTCCGCGGACGGTTGAACCGGTCGCACGTCGAGCGGCCGGAGGCCCCCCGGGGGTCTCCGGCCGCCGTCGCAGCGACCGTTGGGAGGCACGATGGGGCGTTATATTCTTCGACGCCTGCTCCAGATGATCCCGGTGTTCATCGGCACCACTCTGATCATCTTCCTTGCCGTGTACGCCCTTCCGGGCGACCCGATCAAGGCACTCTTCGGCGACAAGGCCGCGGACCCGGCCACCGTGGCCCGGCTCAAGCACCAGTACGGACTCGACAAGCCCCTGCTTGAGCAGTACTGGAACTACCTGACCAACCTGTTCCAGGGCGACTTCGGCCTCAGCTTCAGCCAGCGCCAGGTCTCGGACATGCTCGGCGAGGCCATTCCGGTCACCGTGAAGCTCGCGCTGGTGGCCTTCGGTTTCGAGGCCGTCATCGGCATCGCGCTGGGCCTGCTCACCGGTCTCAAGCGGGGCAAGATCGTGGACCAGGTGGTCCTGCTGCTCACCCTGCTGGTGATCTCCATTCCGATCTTCGTGATCGGTTATCTGGCCCAGGTCTACATCGGTACCAAGTGGGGCATCGTCGACCCCGTGGTCACCGACTCGAACGACGTGTCCCAGCTCATCCTGCCCGCCGTCGTGCTGGGTTCGGTGTCGCTGGCGTACGTCTCCCGGCTCACCCGGACCAGTGTGGTGGAGAACGTCCGCGCGGACTACATCCGCACCGCCACCGCCAAGGGCCTGCCGCGCCGGCGGGTGATCGGCGTGCACCTGATGCGCAACTCTCTCATCCCGGTGGTCACGTTCCTCGGTACCGACCTCGGCGCGCTGATGGGCGGCGCGATCGTCACGGAGGGCATCTTCAACGTCAAGGGCATCGGCAACATGCTCTACAAGGGCATCACCGGCGGTGACGGACCGCTGGTGGTGGGCTGCGTGACCTTCCTGGTCGTGGTCTACCTGGTGGCGAGCCTCTTGGTCGACCTCCTCTACGCCGTTCTGGACCCGAGGATCCGCTATGCCTGAGCAGAATGACACCTCCCCCGGCCTGGCCTCGGTGATCGCGTCCGCACCGGACCCCGACACCGGGAGCCCGGCGCTCGCCGTCGACGCGCCCGAGCCGAAGCCCGGCAAGGAGCGCTCCAACAGCCTCTGGGCGAACGCCTGGCGGGACCTGCGCCGCCGGCCGGTCTTCATCGTGTCCTCGGTCATCATCTTCCTGCTGCTGCTGATCTCCCTCTTCCCGGGCTGGTTCACCGACGCCGACCCGGACCCCGGAGACCTGTCGCACTACCTCCAGGGGCCCCACTGGGGCAACGTCTTCGAGGAGGACTGGTTCGGCTACGACTCCCAGGGGCACAGCATCTACGCGCGTGTCATCTACGGAGCCCGCGCCTCGATCATCGTCGGCGTCGTCACCACGCTCCTCGTGACCGTGCTCGGCGGCCTGGTGGGCATGATCGCCGGCTACTACGGCGGCTGGCTGGACGCGGTCCTCTCCCGCTGCACCGACATCTTCTCCGGCGTGCCGATCCTGCTGGGCTCCCTGGTCATCCTCCAGGCGTTCACCGGCCGGACCGCGTGGACCGTCGCCGTCGCCATCGGCGCCCTCGGCTGGACGCAGATCGCCCGTGTCATGCGCGGCGCCGTGATCACCTGCAAGCAGGCGGACTACGTACAGGCCGCCCGGGCCCTCGGGGCGGGCAACGGCCGGATCCTGTTCCGGCACATCCTGCCCAACTCCATCGCGCCGGTGATCGTCGTGGCCACCATCGCCCTCGGCATGTACATCTCGCTGGAGGCGACCCTGTCCTACCTGGGCATCGGCATCCAGGACGGCATCTCGTGGGGCGGCGACATCAACGCCGGTTCGGAGCAGATCCGCAACGCCCTCCACGTCCTGCTGTTCCCGGCCGGTTTCCTCAGCGTCACCGTGCTGGCGTTCATCATGCTCGGCGACGCGGTGCGCGACGCCCTCGACCCCAAGCTGCGCTGAGGGAGGCGTACGTGACCACCACCACCGAGAAGACCGCGGACGTCCCCAAGTCCCGCGGCGGGGACGACGGCGGCGCTCCGTTGCTCGAAGTCCGCGACCTGCACGTCGAGTTCCACACCCGGGACGGCGTGGCCAAGGCCGTCAACGGCGTCAACTACTCGGTCTCGTCCGGGGAGACGCTGGCCGTGCTGGGCGAGTCGGGCTCCGGCAAGTCCGTGACGGCGCAGGCCATCATGGGCATCCTCGACATGCCGCCGGGGCGCATTCCCAAGGGGGAGATCCTCTACCGCGGCAAGGACATGCTGAAGATGCCCGGCGACGAGCGCCGGAAGATCCGCGGCGCGAAGATCGCCATGATCTTCCAGGACGCCCTGTCGGCGCTCAACCCGGTGCTCAGCGTGGGCTACCAGCTCGGCGAGATGTTCCGGGTCCACCAGGGCGCGTCCAAGAAGGACGCCAAGGCCAAGGCCATCGAGCTGATGGACCGGGTGCGGATCCCGGCGGCCAAGGACCGGGTCGGGGACTACCCGCACCAGTTCTCGGGCGGTATGCGGCAGCGCATCATGATCGCGATGGCGCTGGCCCTGGAGCCGGACCTGATCATCGCGGACGAGCCGACGACGGCGCTGGACGTGACCGTCCAGGCGCAGGTGATGGACCTGCTGGCCGAGCTCCAGCGCGAGTTCAACATGGGCCTCATCCTCATCACCCACGACCTGGGTGTCGTCGCCGATGTCGCGGACAAGATCGCGGTGATGTACGCCGGCCGGATCGTCGAGACCGCCCCGGTGCACGAGCTCTACAAGCGCCCGGCCCACCCGTACACCAGGGGCCTGCTGGACTCGATCCCGCGCCTGGACCAGAAGGGCCAGGAGCTCTATGCGATCAAGGGTCTGCCGCCCAACCTGCTGAAGATCCCCACCGGTTGCGCGTTCAACCCGCGCTGCCCGAAGGCGCAGGACATCTGCCGCTCCGAGATCCCGGCGCTGCACCGGGTCTCCGAAGCGGACGGCGTGGAGCTCGACGGCCGCGGGAGCGCCTGCCACTTCTGGAAGGAGACGATCCATGGCTGAGACCGGCAAGAAGTCCGGCGGGACGTCCGCCGGGAAGGAAGCGGCCGTGGAGAAGACGCCCAACGTCTCCGAGGTACAGGTGATCGACGCGAGCACGACCGCCGAGGTGGAGGCCGTCCTCGACGCCCCCGTCGAGCGCGGCGAGCCGATCCTGCAGGTGCGCAACCTGGTCAAGCACTTCCCGCTGACCCAGGGCGTGCTGTTCAAGAAGCAGGTCGGCGCGGTCAAGGCGGTGGACGGGGTCTCCTTCGACCTCTACCAGGGTGAGACGCTGGGCATCGTCGGCGAGTCCGGCTGTGGCAAGTCCACGGTCGCCAAGCTGCTGATGACGCTGGAGCGGGCCACCGCGGGCGAGGTCTTCTACAAGGGCCAGGACATCACCAAGCTGTCGGGCCGGGCGCTGAAGGCGGTCCGGCGCAACATCCAGATGGTGTTCCAGGACCCGTACACCTCGCTCAACCCCCGGATGACCGTCGGCGACATCATCGGCGAGCCCTTCGACATCCACCCCGAGGTGGCGCCCAAGGGCGACCGGCGCAAGAAGGTCCAGGAACTGCTGGACGTCGTCGGCCTCAACCCGGAGTACATCACCCGCTATCCGCACCAGTTCTCGGGCGGCCAGCGGCAGCGCATCGGCATCGCCCGCGGGCTGGCGCTCAACCCGGAGATCATCATCTGCGACGAGCCCGTCTCGGCGCTGGACGTCTCGGTGCAGGCGCAGGTCATCAACCTGATGGAGAAGCTGCAGGACGAGTTCAACCTCTCCTACATCTTCATCGCCCACGACCTGTCGATCGTCCGGCACATTTCCGACCGGGTCGGCGTGATGTACCTGGGGAAGATGGCCGAGATCGGCACCGACACGCAGATCTACGACCACCCCACGCACCCCTACACCCAGGCGCTGCTGTCGGCCGTGCCGGTGCCGGACCCGGAGGCGCGCGCCGGCCGGGAGCGGATCATCCTGACCGGTGACGTTCCGTCGCCGGCCAACCCGCCGTCCGGCTGCCGCTTCCGCACCCGCTGCTGGAAGGCGCAGGACAAGTGCGCCGAGGAGGTGCCGCTGCTGGCGGTGCCGGAGGTCTTCGCAGGCAAGGACACCCTCGCCGCGCACGAGTCGGCCTGCCACTTCGCGGAGGAGAAGCAGGTGGTGGGAGCGGCGTAGCCGCTCGTCGCTCGCACCGGGAATTCGCCCCGGCCCCGCCCCGTACACGGGCGAGGCCGGGGCGAATTCCTTGTCATGGCAGCGGTTTCGCATGTCCCTTCGGCGGTGCGCATTTCTTCAAGTCTTCCGCCCGGCCGCTGCTGTAACGTCGCGGTCGTGACGCGGAGGCGAGTCCCTCTCGGGTCCTTCCGGGGTTTTGGGGCCTTTCAGGGCCATCGGGATCCTTGGCAGGGCCCTCTGTGAAAGCCTCGCCTCCTTGAGGGATTGCCCTCGATGCTCTTCCACCAGAAGTCAAGGTACCCATTCCAAAAGGAGTCAGTGTGCCGCACTTGGGAAGAACCGTATCGGCCGTAGGAATCACCGCCGCGCTGCTGTTCGGCGGCGGGATGGCCACGACGGCTTCGGCCGCGACCGCCCAGCCGTCGGCGAGCGCGTCCGATTCGGCGGCCTCCGTCCTGCCGGGGGAGTGGCAGTTCGCGGGCAACTACGCCACTTACGAGAAGTGCCGGATATCGGGGAGGTCGTCCGGTTACCAATTCAGGTGCGAAGAGGAGAGGCGTCTGAAGGTCTGGAAGCTCTACATCTGGGCTGACCACGCCTGAGGGGGAAGCCCGCCCGATGCGTCGTGGGGCCGCATGCGGGCGTAGCTCCCGGGGGTCAGTCGCCGAGCCGTCGGCGCAAAGACGCCGGGGCGGCTCCGGCGAGCGCGCGTACCTCGCGTGAGAGGTGCGCGTGGTCGGAGTAACCGCACTGGGCGGCGACAACAGCGAGGCTGTCGCCGCCCGGTGTGCCGTTGGTGATCAGCATGAGCGCCTTGCGGAACCGTAGGATCCGGGCCGCCGTCTTCGGTGTGCAGCCGACGTGCTCCCGGAACACCTGCTCCAGCCGGCGTCTGCTGACGCCCGTGGACTCGGCGAGGTGGCGGACGGGGACGCCTCCGGCCGATGCCCGGAGGTGGCGCCAGGCCGACACCGCGATCCTCGGGGGCTCGCGGCGTCGGGTGACGTACCCGAGGAGCAGTTCGTCGAGTATGCCGAACCGGGTGGGCCAGTCGTCGGCGGCGGCCAGGCGGTGGGTGATCCGGCGCAGGCGCGCGGGGCCCATGAGCGTGCTCAGCGGGTGCCGGGTGTTGGCGAGCTCGTGCATCGGGACGTCCAGCAGGGCGGCGGCGCCCGGCGGGGTGAGGGAGATGACGACCCCGAAGTGGTGGCCGCCCAGTTCCATGTCGACGGGGGCGTCGACGAGGCCGCAGACCATGCCGTCCAGGGTGGGGGCCCGGAAGGCGGTGCCGGCGGCGTAGCGGCCGACGGGTGCCAAGTCGATGAGGACGGCGGGCGCGACGGTGGCGACGACCTTACGTCGGACCGGCGCGCCCACTCGTTCGTCGAAACCCAGGTAGCCCAGAACGAAGGCGGAGAGAGCGGGGTGAGGGGCGCTCGTCACGGGTGCGCCGGCTCGGCTTCGCCAGAATCCGTTCACTATCTCCATGCACGCCCGTCCCTTCGCGTCACACGAGTAACCCCTAGGGGAAGGCTAGTTGAGGAGCGTTGGCGGGGGTGGAGTAGTTCCGGAATTCGGCGGTCGCCTCGGTCGGAAGGGGCCGTTCAGGCTCCGAGGGCGATCGGGAGGGAGAGGAAACCGCGGAGGGCTGTCTCTTATACACA
>NZ_JBPQTX010000208.1:0-12987 GCF_051386555.1 Streptomyces sp. URMC 126 | reverse complement strand
ACCGCCACCCCCACCACCGCCAGCACCGCGCCCCCGGCGAGGGCAACGCGGAGGTGGCCCAGGGTGACGCCGTCGCGGAAGGCCAGGCCCGCCAGGGCCGTTCCGCAGGCCGCGCCGGTCAGGCGGCCGACGGAGAGGTGGGAGGAGGCGCGGCCGTGGAGGCCGCGGGGAACGGAGTTGAGGGCCGCGCGGGACGTCGCGGGGAACAGCAGGCCGAGGCCCGTGCCGAGGAGGACGCCGCCGGGCAGCAGCCAGAGGCCGTGCGGCGTGCTCCCGGGGACGGCGTACGCGGCGCAGGCCGCCCCGCAGGCCGCGAACCCGGCCGCCGCCGGCACCCGTTCGCCGAACCGGTCGGTGAGCCGGCCGGCCACCGGACCGGCCGCGCCGATGCACACGGCCACCACCATCGGCGCGAGCGCCGCCCGCAGCACGCCGTAGCCCGCCGCGTGCTGGAGGTACTGCTCGACGAGGTAGAACGAGCCGATCATCACCGCGAAGGTGAGGGCGGCAGCGGCGGAGGCGCCGCGTACCGTGCCCATCGGCGTCCGCCCGGGCGGCACCGGAGCCGGCCGCCGGACGCCCGCCGGGGCGCGGAGCCACCGCAGTACGCACACCGCCGGGACGGCGCCCAGGGGCAGCAGGGCCCACCAGTTGGCGCGCCACCCCCACACCTCGGTGAGCACCCCGCCCAGCAGCGGGCCCACCAGGTTGGACAGGCCGGAGGCCGCGCCCCAGACGCCAAGGGCCGTGCCCCGCCGTTCGGCCGGGAAGCCGGACACCGCCCCGGCCAGCGCCGCCGGGCTGGCGAGGCCCGCGCCCG
Source organism: Streptomyces sp. URMC 126 (assembly GCF_051386555.1). NCBI lineage: Bacteria > Bacillati > Actinomycetota > Actinomycetes > Kitasatosporales > Streptomycetaceae > Streptomyces > Streptomyces sp. URMC 126. The sequence goes on along the minus strand of NZ_JBPQTX010000208.1, from coordinate 12,167 downwards.
CGCCCTGGAGCACCCGGGAGAAGACGAGCACCCCGAACGAGCCGGCGAGCGCGCCCGTCAGGGTGCCCGCGCAGAACACCGCCAGCCCGGCCAGGGCCACCGCGCCCGGCCCGAACCGGTCCACCAGCCGCCCGCCCGGCACCAGCCCCACGGCGTACACCGCGAAGTAGGTGGTCATCAGCCAGGAGGCGGTGCCCGCCGAGACGTCGAAGGCCGAGCCGACCGACGGCAGCGCGACGGCGACGATGGTCCCGTCCGCCTGCAGCAGCGCGGCGATCGCGGTGTAGACGGCGAGCCGTGTCCAGGCGGAGCGGGGTACGGCGGGGTGCCGTACCCCGGCTCCGGCGGTGTCCGCGGTGTCGGTCATGGCCGGGATCAACTCCCTTGTCAGTCGGCCGGATCCGGTCCCGCCGGCGCCGCGGCGGCCGGTCCGGTCCGCCGCGCGGGCCACCACGCCCTCTCGCCCAGCAGGTAGGTGACCGCCGGCACCAGGACCACCCGCACCAGGACGGTGTCGAGCAGCACGCCCAGCGCCACCGTGAAACCGAGCTGGAAGAGCATGACCAGCGGCAGGATCATCAGGATCGAGAAGGTGCCCGCCAGCACCAGGCCCGCGCTCGTGATGACCGAGCCGGTGCTGAGCAGGGCGGTGCGCACGGCGGTGCGCGTGTCGTGGGTACGGGCGTCCTCACGGACCCGTGCCATGAGGAAGATGTTGTAGTCGACGCCCAGCGCCACCAGGAAGAGGAACGCGAACGTCGGCATCACGGGGTTGACGCCGTGCTGGCCGAGCAGGTCCCGGAAGACGTACATCGAGATCCCGAGCGCGCCGAAGAAGGACACGACGACGGTGGCGATCAGATACAGCGGTGCCACCACCGCCCGCAACAGCGCCACCAGCACCAGCAGGATGATGGCCAGGACCAGCGGTACCAGGATCCGCAGATCGTGGTCGGCGGCGTGCTTGGTGTCGAGCTGGACGGCCGGGTCGCCGCCCACCACCGCCCGTACGCCGGACGGGAGTCCGGAGGACAGCGCGTGCCGGACGTCCGCGACCCGGTCGAGCCCCTTCGCGTCGTACGGGTCGGTGTCGAGGACGACCTGGAGGCGGCCCGCCCGGCCGTCCTCCGACCGCACCGGCTGGGGCGCGACCGAGGCGACGTCGGGGACCGAGCGGACCCGGGCGGCGGCCCCGTCCAGGTCGGCGGCGGCCAGCGGGCCGTCGGCGCGTTCCACGACGACCGTGAGCGGCGCCGCGGTGCCGGCGGGGAAGGCGTCGGAGAGGGTCCGGTAGCCCGCCGCGGACGAGGTCGGCTCGCGGAAGGCGTGCAGCAGGCTCATGTCGTCCACGGACCGGGTGAGTCCGGTCGCGCCCGCGGCGAAGAACAGCAGCGTCGCGGCCGTCGCCCACCACGGCCGGCGGAACACCGCCCGTACCGTCCGCTCCCAGGCGCGGCCCACCGCGCCCGACGTCTCCCGCCGTTCGCCGGCGGCCTTGGCGCGGCGCAGCAGGGCGCGGGGTCCGATCAGCGCCAGCAGCGCGGGCATCAGGGTGAACGTGGAGAGCAGCACGCTCGCGGTGCCGATGATGCCGACCGGGCCGAGCACCCGGGTGGAGCCCAGGTCGGCGGCGAACAGGGCGGACAGCGAGGCCATGACCGTCAGCCCGCTGAAGAAGACCGTCGGCCACACCCGCCGCACCGCCCGGCGCAGGGCGGGCCAGGGGGCGGACGGGTCGGCGAGGAGCTCCTCCTGGTAACGGGCCGTCATCAGCAGGCAGTAGTCGGTGCCGGCGCCGAACATCAGGATCAGCATCAGCGACGTGGCCTGGCTGTTGATGAGCAGTCCGGCGTGCGCGGCCAGCGCGTAGACGATGCCGGCGGCGAGCACGTAGGCGAAGCTCACCACGACGAGCGGGACGACGGCCAGCAGCGGCGAGCGGTAGACGATCAGCAGCAGGACGAGGACCAGGACGGCCGTCGCCGCCAGCAGACGGAAGTCGACGTCGCTGAAGATGGCGATGGCGTCCGCGCTGATGCCCGCCGGACCCGTGACGTCCGTCGTCAGGCCGGACGGCGGGTGGAGGGCGTCGCGCAGCGCGTCGACGGTCTCGCGGACCTTCTTGCCGCCGGTCGAGGTGACGGGGACGACGGTCACGGCCACCGAGCCGTCCGCCGAGACCAGGCCGCGCACCGGGCGGCCGTCCGGGGTGAAGGGGGCGACGGGCCGCTGCGTCCCGGGGACGGCGGCCAGCCGCGCGGCGTCGGCGCGCACCGCCTCGCGGTCGGCGGCGGTCAGCCCGCCGGGTCGGTGCTGGACGACCAGGGCGGGGCGGGTGTCGCCGTCGGGGAAACGGTCCTTGAGGAACCGTGAGACCTCGGCGGAGGGCGCCGAGTCGGGGAGGAAGGCGGCGGCGCTGTTGCTCGTGACGTTCTGCAACTTGCCCTGGAACGGACTGAGCATCCCGGCCAGCAGCAGCCAGGCGGCCACGACCAGCCAGAGGAGCAGGCGCGGACGGGCGCCGGAGGAGGGTGGTGCGGGGGGCGCGGTATTCCGGTCGGTGCTGCTCCTCTGACGCCCGGCCCTAGCTTCGCTACGCACTGCATCACCGCATTCGGGGTCTAATCTGAGGCCTCGACTCTGGGGCCTCAGCAGTCCCGCCAGATAGTAGACCAAGCGCCAAGGCTTAGACACCTTGTCCAAGGAGTGTGATGGACGCCGATCGACGCGGAGCGGCGGCCGACCGTTCCGGTTCCGGATGGAACCGGATGGTGGCCGAGCACAAGGAACGGCTGCGCGCCGCTATCGGAGAGGCCGCCGTGGAGATCGCGGCAGAGAAGGGCCTGGCCGGTACGACCATGTCGAAGATCGCGGAACGGGCCGGGGTCTCCCGGGCCACCGCCTACAACTATTTCAAGGACGTCGAGCACGTTCTCCTCTCGGTGGTGAGCGACGAGGTCGACCGGTTCCACGGCCGGCTGCGCGAGCGCCTGGACGGCGTGGAGGGGGCCCACGCCCGGCTGGAGACGTGCCTGACGGCGAACCTGGAGTACTACGCCCAGCCCGAACGGCGGGCCGGGGCCCTGCAGTTGCAGGCGCTGGGCATCAGCCCCACCATCCGGGAGCGGATGGCCGAGCACACCGACCGGCTGCGCGCCCTGTTCGCGGAGGTACTGGAGAGCGGCCGGCGCGAGGGCGTCTTCGACGAGCGGGTGAGCCCCGACCGGCACGCCGAGCTCCTGCTGCACCTGCTGGCGGCCGCCCGGGGCCAGGTGATCAGGGGGGACGTGCCGGTCTCGACGGTCGCCGAGGACCTGCTGCTGCTCGTCGAGTCGGGGCTGTGCCGTCATCCGCGCCGGGAGCCCCCTCCGGCGTCCGGTGCCGCGTCCTCTCCGGACTCCCCGCCGGTCTCCCCGGAGCGCGGGCGCGCGTAGCGGAAGACGCAGACGTGGTGCCCGTCCGTCTGCCGGCGCAGGCTCTCGGCGGTCATCCCGGGGAAGGCCCGCCGGGTCGCCTCGAAGTCGAGTTCGCAGAGGACGGGCCGCGCCTCGGACAGGCCGAGGTCCCGGGCCGCGCGGAGGCAGATGCACGTCAGATACACCTCCATGACCGCGTCCTCGTCGCCCGTCGAGGCGTCCACGGCTTCCGACAGCAGGCCCAAGGCGGCGAACCGCGGGACGAGCCTGCCGAACCCCTCGGCGAGCGAACACCCGGCGAGGACCGGCCCCATCAGGGCCGCCTGCCGCTCGGGATGGCCGTCGAGCAGGGCTTCCCGCGCGTGCTCCGGGCCGTGCTCCGCCTCCAGTTCGAGGTAGCGGCGCAGCCGGTCCCGGAGCATCCGGCGGGCCTGCTCACGCTTGCCGTCACCGCCGGTTCCGCCACCGCCACCGCCACCGCCGCCGTGCGCGGCGGCCGGCGGCGCCGGTGACGAGGGGGCCTGGGGCGTGTCGGTCACGGGTGCCTCTCCTCCTGCCGGACAGACGGGCTGACGGGCCGTCCCTCGTCCGCGGACCGCTCGTCCGCCGCCCGGTCGCCGGACTCCGGGAGCGACGCCTTCGGGGAGGCCACCGCCGGGCCCAGCGCGGCGAGCACCTCGGTGGCGACGCGCCGGGCGTCACGTACGCACTCGTTGACCGCGACGCCGTGGTACGCACTGCCCGCGAGGTGCAGGCCGGGCAGGCCGGCGGCGGCGTCGAGGACCGCCCGCACGCGCTCACGGTGGCCCGTCCCGTACTGCGGGAGACCCTCCGACCAGACGTGGTCGTGCCGGAACTCCGGGCCCGCCGCCGGGCCGAACAGGGCGGTGACGGCGCGGTGCACCTCGGTGAACGCCTCGTCGGTGTCCAGTTCCGTGAACGCGGGGTCCTCGGCGCCGCCCGCGAAGGCGCGCAGCAGGACACCGTCCGGGGGCGCGGTGTCGGGGAAGACGACGGACGCGTGCACCATGCCGAGGAGCCGGGTGGGCTCCGGCGGCAGCGTCAGGTACCCGAAACCGCGCGGCAGCACCGCGAGATCGCGCCGCCGGTACCCGACGGACATCACCCGCAGCGGCGCGTGCCGTATCCCGTTCAACAGCTCGGCCGCGCGCAGCAGATGGGGCCCCAGCAGCCGCGCGGCGGCGGGGGCCGGCACGGCGAGGACGACGTGGTCGGCGTGGACCGGCTCCCGGCCGGGCGTCGCGATCAGCCAGCCGCCGTCCCGCCCGGGGGCGGGGCGCAGCGCGGTCACGCGCCGCCCGGTCCGCAGCCGGTCGCCGAGCCGCAGCGCCAGGGCGTCCACCAGCACCCGCATGCCGCCGTCGGCGAACGCGGTCAGCCGCGGCGGCGGCCCGGCCCGGCCCACGGCGCGGAGCACCCGGCCCCGCAGGGCGGCCAGCAGCAGGCTGCCGCGGTCGCGTTCGACCGTCCGGATCCGCGGGAAGGCCGCGTCCAGGCTGATGGCCCGCGGGTCGCCGGCGGTGACGCCGCGCACCAGCGGAACCGCCAGCAGGGCGGCGGCCCGGGGACCGAACCGCCGGGTGAGGAAGGCGTGGACGGTCTCCTCGCCGCGCGCCCGGCGGGCCAGCGGCTCGGCCAGGAAGCGGGCCTTGGCCGCCGGGCCCAGCAAGGGGCTGACGACGAAGGAGGCGGCGCCGAGCGGCAACGGCACCAGCCGGCCGCCGCGCAGCAGGAACCGGTCCTTGGCGGCTTCCGCGGCCGGCCGCAGCCGGGGGCCCAGGCCCAGCGTCTCGGCCAGGGAACGGGCGTCCGTGCCGTTGTCCACGAACCCGTTGGGGCCCAGGTCGACGGTGTAGCCGTCCGCGCGGTGGCAGGCGATCTTCCCGCCGGCGACGGGCTCCGCCTCCAGAACCGTCACCTCCGCGTCCGGCCGCGCGGAGAGCAGTTCGAAGGCGGCGGTCAGCCCGGTGACACCGCCGCCGACGACGGCGACGCGCGGCCGTCCGCCGGTCACGGTGTCACGTCCGGTGCCGTCGGGCGGTCCGGCCGGACCGGGTTGAGGATCTCCCGGCACGCCGGGTCGGCGCAGCCCGCACAGCGCAGCGCGAACTGCGGCCCGCACGGGGATCCGGAGCCGAGATGGTCGGCGACCACCTGGGCCATGGCGTCCAGGAAGAGCGGATCGTCATTGGGCGCGGGAGCCCGCCGGAACCCGGTGACGCCCGACTTCCTGGCGACCTCGGCGAACTCGACGTCAATTTCCGACAGCGTATCCAGGTGGTCGGAAGTGAAAACGATTCCCACTATCAGGATATTGCGGCGGCCCTGTTTTCCGAGGGCTTGAATGACGGATTCCGTGGCGGGGCCCTGCCAAGTCACCGGGCCCACGTCGGCCTGGAAACTGAGGATGTGCTCGTGACGGTCTCCGAGCTCCCGCATCACGTCGCGAACGGTTCCCGCCACTTCCTGAAGATAAGGGTCCCCTTTGTTGATCACGCGTTGCGGAAGCGAGTGCGCGCTGAACAGCACCACGACGTCGTCCCGCTCGGATTCCGGGAATTCCGCCAGCCCTTCCCGTACCTTCGCCGCCATGGCCTGCACATACGCCGGATGTGTCGACCAGCGGTCGACGACGCTCCACCGGAAGGCGGTGTCCAGCCGCAGCCGCCGGGCGGACGCCCACAGCTCGTGCAGGCTGGAACCGGTGGACGTGCACGAGTACTGCGGGTACTGCGGGAACGCCACCACGCGCCGCACCCCGTCCGCCGCCATCCGGCGCAGCGCCTGCGCGCTGCTCGGCTCGGTGTAGCGGAAGGCCAGGTAGAAGCGGTGCGGAGCGGTCTGCGGGCTGAGCGCGTCGAGCCGCTTGACCAGCCCCTCGCCCTGCCGGACCGTCCAGTCGTACAGCGGCGAGCCGCCGCCGATGCCGGCGTAGACCTTCTCCAGCCGAGGGGTGCGCAAGCGGGCGATCAGCGGGCCCAGAGTGGACTGCGCGGGGAGCTGAATGATCTCCCGGTCGCTGAACAGGGAGTGCAGAAATGGGCCGACCTCGCTCAGTGTGCGAGGCCCTCCCAGGTTCATCAGGACGATCCCGGTAGGGCTCGGATTCTTATGTTCCATATATCGTCCACCCCCAATCAAGTGGCGATCCTAGACCCGCCCTTGACACTCAAACAAGGGCCCTCACAGACTGGCCGAGGAATGCAATGGGAACTCTGAATAACGGGGGCGGAGCTTCCGGGATGAGTATTTTCCTCGACGCCGCATCGGGTAAGGACACCCGGCGGGCGCCTATATGGATCATGCGTCAGGCAGGCCGATACCTGCCCGAATACATCGCACTCAAAGAGCGCTACGGCTTCTGGGAGATGTGCCGTAATCCCGAGGTCGCGGCCGAGATCACCATGCTGCCCGTACGGCGGTTTCCGCTGGACGCGGCGATCCTTTTCAGCGACATCATGACGCCGCTCGCCGACATGGGTGTGGAGATCGAATTCGCCCCCGGCCCGGTGATCACCCGGCCGGTGCGCACCCTCGCCGACGTACGGCGGCTGCGGGTGCCGGGGCCCGGGGGAACGGCACCCTTCGTCGCCGACGCCGTCCGCGCCGTCCGCGAGCGCTGCCCGGTGCCGCTGATCGGCTTCGCCGGGGCGCCGCTGACCCTGGCCACCTACCTGGTGGACGCGGGCGGTGCCGCCGACGGCCACGCCGGCTTCCGGGTCTGGCTGCACGCCCAACCCGAGGCGGCCCGGCTGCTGTTGGACCGGCTCACCGATGTCACCATCGACTATCTGCGGGCGCAGATCGCCGCCGGGGTACAGGCCGTCCAGCTCTTCGACAGCTGGGCCGGCTCCCACGCGCCCGCCGTCTACGCCGAGTTCGGGCTGCCGTACACCCGCCGCGTGCTGGCCGCGCTGGACGGCCTCGCGGTCCCGCGGATCCACTTCGCGGTCGGCGCCCACCACCTGCTCGACCACATCGCCGGCCTGCCCGCCGAGGCCGTCGGCGTCGACTGGCGGACCCCGCTGTCCACGGCCCGCAGGGCGCTGCCCGGCCGCGCCCTCCAGGGCAACCTCGATCCGGCCGTCCTCGTCCACCGCCCCGAGGCCCTGGCGGACCGGGCGCGGGCCGTGCTGCGGGAGGGGCTGGGCGGCCCGCACATCTTCAACCTCGGCCACGGCATTCGCCCGGACACGCCCCCCGGGCATGTCCAGCGCCTCGTCGAGACCGTGCACGCGTTCGACCGGCACGCGGAAGCCGGCGAGGCCGGGGCCGCATGCGCCGCAGAGGGCGGGACAGAGGACGCGAAAGGGGTGCCCGCATGACGACACGACGGGACCAGGCGCTGGCGCTGATGCTCGACGCGCAGGCCGCGCTGATCCGGGCCCTGGAGGAGTGCGACGGCGAGTGCGACGGCCGCTCCCGGTTCACCGCCCACGACTGGGAGCGGCCCGGCGGCGGGGGCGGCTGGGCCCGCGTCCTGGAGGGCGGCGCCGTGTTCGAACGGGCCGGCGTCAATGTGTCGGCCGTCCACGGCGACCGCGTCCCCGACGCCGTCACCGGCCGGCACGACATCGACCCCGGCGCCGGCTTCTTCGCCACGGGCCTGTCCACCGTGCTTCACCCGCGCAACCCCTGGGTCCCCGCCTTCCACGCCAACTTCCGCTATTTCGAGGTGGGTTCGGCAGGCGGGGACGCCGGAGGCGACGTCTGGTGGTTCGGTGGCGGGGCCGACATGACGCCCGCGTACGGCTTCGAGGAGGACGCCCGGCACCTCCACCGGACCCTCAAGGACTGCTGCGACGGCTTCGACCCGGACTTCTACGCCCAGGCCAAACGGAACTGCGACGCCTACTTCTACCTGCCCCACCGGCAGGAGACCCGGGGCGTGGGCGGCATCTTCTTCGACCACCTCCGGCCCGGCGGGCCGGACGGCTGGGACCGCGCGTTCCGGTTCGTCGCCCGAGGGCTGGACACCCTGACACCCGCCTACTTACCGGTCGTCCGGCGGCGCATGCGCACCCCGTACGGCGAACGCCAGCGGCGCTGGCAACTGCTGCGCCGGGGGCGGTACGTGGAGTTCAACCTCATCCACGACCGCGGCACCCGGTTCGGGCTGGAGAGCCGCGGCAACGCCGAGGCCATCCTGATGTCGCTGCCTCCGACCGCCTCCTGGGCCTTCGACCTCACCCCGGAACCCGGCAGCGAGGAAGAGCGGCTCGCCGAGTTCCTGCGGCCCCGCGACTGGCTGGCCGCCGGCACGGTCGGGGCGGCGCGATGACTGCCGTCGTCACCGGCCTGAGCCACCACACCGCCGCGCACCCGGTGCTGGAACGTTTCGCCCTGACGGCCTCCCAGGCCGCGGAGCTGCTGGGCCTGCTGGCCCGTTCCCCGGCCGCGGCCGAGGCCGTCGTCCTGGCCACCTGCAACCGCGTCGAGATCTACCTGGAGACCGACCGGCCCGACCGCGCCCTCGACGAGACCGCCCACGCCCTCGGCGAGGTCACCGGCGCCCCCGCCGACGACGTCCGCACCCTGCTGTACACCCACCGGGGGCCGGACGCCGTCGCCCACCTCTTCCGCGTCGTCAGCGGCCTCGACTCGATGGCGCTCGGCGAGTCCCAGATCCGCGGCCAGGTCCGCGCCGCCTACCGCCTCGCCACCGACCACGGCACCGCCGGGCCGGTGCTCCACGACCTCTTCCAGCACGCCCTGCGGACGGGCAAGCGCGTCGAGCACACCACCGGAGTCGGCCGCGCCGCCGCCGACCTCGTCGGCGTCGCCCTCGACGCGGCGACGGACCTCCTCGGCCCCCGCTCCGACCGCCCGACCGTGGTCGTCGGCGCGGGAGCCCTCGGCTCCCTGACGGTGGCCGCGCTGCGGCGCGGCGGGTACGGGAGGCCGGGGCCGGACGCGGACCCGGACGCGAGCGCGCCGGCGGAGTGCGACGGCGTGGCGGCGGGGGCCGGTGGGCCGGCCCGCGACGTCCCCCGGGGCGAGGCGCCGGGCGGAGCCCCCGCAGCGGCCGGCACCGGCCCGGGGCCGGAACCGGGGGAAGCCGCCGGACACGCCCGGGCGGCGGAGGCCGTCCCGGAGAGCGCCGGGTACGCGCCGCCTGCCGGGGGAGGCGAAGGCGCGGGGACCACCGCGAGTTCGGGGGCTGCCGGGACTGCCGGTGGCATGAGGGCAGCCAGGGCGGCTGGGACGGTCCGGTCCAGTGAGATCACTGAGGCTGTTGAGAACGTGGGGGGTGTGGGGGCGGATGCGTCGGGAGGCGCGTGCCGTGACGGAGCAGCCGTGGCGGCGGATGCCGTCACCCCCGGGGAAGGCGAAGACGCGGGCACCGCCGCGAACTTGAGGGCGGCCGAGACCGTCGGGACGGTCCGGGCGGCTGAGGCCGCCGGGAGTGCCGGGGCTGCCGGGACGGGTGCGCCGGGAGGCGCGCGCGCTGCCGGAGCGGCCGTGACGACGGAGCCCGTCGCTCCCGGGGAAGGCGAGGGCGCGGGCACCGTCGCGAACTTGAGGGCGGCCGAGTCCGTCGGGACGGTCCGGGCGGCTGAGGCCGCCGGGAGTGCCGGGGCTGCCGGGACGGGTGCGCCGGGAGGCGCGCGCGCTGCCGGAGCGGCCGTGACGACGGAGCCCGTCGCTCCCGGGGAAGACGAAGGTGCGGAGGCCGCCGCGAACTTGAGGGTGACCGGGACCGTCGGGACGGTCCGGGCCGCTGAGAAGGCTGAGATCGTTGAGGTCGCCGGGGCTACCGGGACGGGTGCGCCGGGGCGCGCGTGCCCCGACGGAGGAGCCATGACGACGGAAGCCGTCGTGGCCCCCGGGGAAGGCGAAGGCGCCGGGACCGCCGCGAATGCGAGGGTGGCCGGGACCGCTGCGGACATGAGGGCGGCCGGGAGCGCTGGTACGGTCCAGGCCGCTGGAGGTGGCGGGGCTGTCGGAACGGGTGCGTCGGGAAGCGCGCGTGCCGACGGAGCAGCCGTGGAGACGGAGGCCGTCGGCGCCCCCGAGATGGGTCCCGTCGGCGGCGAGCTCGTCGTCGTCAACCGCGGCCGGGAAGCCGCCGAGCGGCTCGCCGCGCGGTACGGGGCCCGGGCCGCCGGGCTGGACGAACTCCCGGAACTGCTCGGCCGCGCCGCGCTCGTCGTCGCCGCGACCGGCGCCGGCCGGCCGGTGATCACCGCCGGACTCGTCGCCGCCGCCCGCGCCGACGGGCCCCGGCACCCGCTCGTCCTCGTCGACCTCTCGCTGCCCCGCAACGTCGACCCGGCCGTCGCCCGGCAGCCCGGCGTCCGGCTCGTCGACCTCGCCGGCCTGGAGGCGCGGCTGAAGGAGGCCTCGGCGCGGGTACCGGTGGACGAGGCGCGGCGCATCGTCGCCGAGGAGACCACGGCGTTCCTGGCCGGGCGTCACCAGGCCACCGTGGCCCCGCTGATCGTCGCCATGCGCAACAACGTCCTGTCCATCGCGGAGGCCGAGGTCGACCGGCTGCTCGTCCGCACCCCGGCCCTCGCCGACCACGTACGCGGCGAGGTGGCGCGGACCGCGCGCCGCATCGCCGAGAAGATCGTCCACCGGCCGACCGTCCGCGTCCGGGAAATGGCCGCGCAACCCGACGGCCACGCCTACGTGGCCGTCGTTCACGACCTGTTCGGCGGGGCGGACCAGCCCGCGCCACCGGGCCCCGCGACCGGCCCGGCCGGAAGGGAGACGCCATGACACCGGGGACCCCGGCCACGTACCACCACGCGGCGGCGGGCCGCGGCGCCGCCGTCGGACGCACCACGCTCCGCATGGGCACCCGGCGCAGCGCGCTCGCCCTGGCCCAGTCGTCTGCCTTCGCCCGCGACCTCGAACACGCCACCGGCGTGCGGGTGGAGACCGTCGGCATCACCACCGAGGGCGACACCAACGGCGCGCCCCTCACCACCATGGGCGGTACCGGCGTCTTCGTACAGGCGGTACGGGCCGCCCTGCGCGCCGGGGAGATCGACTTCGCCGTCCACTCCTACAAGGACCTGCCCACCGCCGGACCGGAAGACGTCGTGGTCGCCGCCGTCCCCGTCCGCGAGGACCCGCGCGACGCCCTGGTCACCGCCGACGGCCGCCCCCTGGGCCGGCTGCCCGACGGCGCCCGGGTCGGCACCGGCTCGCCGCGCCGGGCCGGACAACTCGCCGCGCTGCGCCCCGGACTCGTGGTCGTACCGCTGCGCGGCAACGTCGACACCCGGATCGGCCGGGTGCGCGACGGCCGGCTGGACGCGGTGGTGCTCGCCGCGGCGGGCCTCGCCCGGCTCGGCAGGCTCGGCGAGGCGGCCGAACTCTTCGCCCCGGACCGGCTGGTGCCCGCCCCCGCGCAAGGGGCCCTCGCCGTCGAGTGCCGCGCCGACGACACGGCGCTCGCCCTGCTGCTCGCCGCACTGGACGACCCGGCGACGCGGGCGGCGGTCGACGCCGAACGCGCCGTCCTGGCCGAACTGGAGGCCGGTTGCAGCGCCCCGATCGGCGCCCACGCCCACCCCTCGGGCCCCTCGGTCCTCGACCTGTGGGCCGTCATCACCACACCGGACGGCCACCGCCGCACCTTCCGCCGGACCGAGGCCCCCCTCACCCCGCCTGCCGCCGCCTCCGCGGGCCGCGAACTCGCACGGGCCCTCCGCAAGGACCACGAGCAGGCCGGACCTGTCACCGAAAGCGCCGTCGCCGACGGGGGCGGGGACGGGG
>NZ_JBPQTX010000207.1:0-12992 GCF_051386555.1 Streptomyces sp. URMC 126 | reverse complement strand
GGACACGGCGGCCCCGGCGGGCGACGCGGGCGGGGCCGCGCGGGACCGCGCGGGACCGCGGGGGACCGCGGGGGACCTCACCCCACCCGCCGCAGCCGTTCCGCCGTGACGGTGCGCAGGAACGGTGGAACGGCCAGGGCGACGGCCGCCGCGAAGAACAGGAACGCGGCCCGCTCTCCGCAGCCCTGCGCCAGCAGCCCCGCCGCACCCGCCCCCAGCGGCATCGCTCCCCAGCTGAGCAGCCGGTAGGCGCCGCTGTAGCGGCCCATCATCGCGTCCGGGACCAGCTGCTGGGCGATCAGGCGGGCGTTGACGGTCCACAGAGTGCCGCCGAGTCCGCCGAGGAACGCGGCGGCCGCCACGGCCCAGGGGCTGTCGGTGACCCCGGGGACGGCCACCATCAGGAAGGTGGTGACCAGATCCGCGAGCAGGGCCCGGCGCCGGCCGAGCAGGCGGTTGACCCAGGTGACGGTGAGGGCACCGGCGAGCCCGCCGAGCCCGAGGGCGCCCACCAGGACGCCGTAGTCGCCGGCCGAGAGCCCCATGCGCCCGGTGGCGAACAGCGGCATCAGGGCCGTCCAGGCGCCCCAGCTCGCGCAGAGCACCGTGAGGGTGAGGGACATGGTCCTCAGCAGCGACTCCCGCCACAGGAACCGCAGCCCGTCACGGATCTCCCGATGCACGTCCGGGCGCGGCCCGGCGGCGGGGCCGGCGGGGCCGGGCGGGTCGGCATGATCGGCCGGGTCGGCGGGACCGGGCTGACCTGCCAGGACAGTCGGGCCGACGGAACCGTTCGTACTAGCCGCACTATCCGAACCGGCTGAACCGGCCAAGCAATTCAGGCCGGCCGAGCCGGTCGGGACGGGACGGAATCGGCCGGCCAGCAGCAGGAGCAGGGCGCTGCCCGCCGCGTAGGCGACCCAGGCGGAGCCGAGGGCGATCCCGGTGCCCACTGCCAGCAGCAGGCCGCCGACGAAGGGACCGCCGAACTCGTTGGCGGCCGTCTCCGCCCCGGCCAGCCACGCGTTCACCCGCTCCCGGCGAGCCGCCGGTATCAGGGCGGGAACGAGCGCCGCCGCCGCCGTGAGCGCGAGGACTTCGGCGACGCCGAGCACGAGGGCGGCCCCGAGGAGGACGGCGATGCTCCCCCGCCCCGTCGTCACCGCCGCGGCGAGCGCGCCGACGGCGAGCAGCCGCATGCCGTCCGCGAGCCACAGCAGCCGCCGCCGGTCGGTCCGGTCGGCCAGGACGCCGATGTGCAGGGCCGTCAGCAGCCACGGCAGCGTCAGGGCCAGGGAGACCGCCGAGACGAGCGCCGGGGACGTCGTCATGCGGGTCGCCAGCAGGGGCAGGACCACCTTGGTGACGCCGTCCGCGAGGTTGGTGACGACGGTGAACACCGGCAGCACGACGGAGTTGCGTCGCCCGGCGGTCGACCCGGGTGCGGGCCGCCCTTCGATGGCGGCGCCCTGCGCGATGCTCACGATTAACCCCCTATTGGCGATGACCGGTTAGCGAGACCGGAGCCTGGCACGGCGGGCGGCAACCCGTCAACCGGTGACAGCGATAGCCGGTTAAGCTGTCCGGGGAGGTACGCAATGCGCGAAGCACCGCCGGCCGCCCTGCTGATCGAGGCGTTCGTCAACACCGTCGACGTCGAGCAGGGGACCGACGACCTGCCCGGCCCGGCCGAACTGGCCGCCTGGCTCCGGGAGCGGGGACTGCCGGCCGGAGACCCGGCACCCGGCACCGACGACCACCGCCTAGCCCTGGCCCTGCGCGCCGGACTCCGGGAGGAACTGGGCGTCCACGTCGGCGACTCCCCCGACCCCCGGCTCGTGGCGGACGCGGAGGCGGCGCTGACGGCCCTGCCGTTGCGCGCCGTCCTCCGCCCCGAGGCCACGGGCGCCGCCCTCGTGCCCGACCCGGACGCGCCCCCCGCCCGGCGCGCGCTGGGCGCCCTGGCGGTCGCCTGGAGCGAACTCGTCGTCACCGGCGAGGCGGCCCGCCTCAAGCGCTGCGCGGAGCACGGCTGCGCCTGGGTCTTCTGGGACACTTCCAAGAACCGCAGCCGCCGCTGGTGTTCGATGCGAGTCTGCGGCAACCGCGCCAAGGCCCGCCGCTACGCGGCCCGGCAGGCCGCCGAACCCTGAACACGGCCGCCGGCCCACCGGCAACCTGCGTCCGAAGGGGCGCGAGCCGAACACGCGGCCCCGCCTGCTGCGGTTCCCAGCCCGTTCCCGCCACACCTCCGACAACCGTACGCGCGTCCATGAGGGCGCGGGCCTGCCCGCACGGCAGCCGGACCAACCCGGTGTCCGGGCACGCGTCGCGCAGGCTGACGACTTTTCCGGACCCGGCCTCGGGTACGGCCCTTGACCAACCGGGGCAGCAGGCGGGCGGTGCCGGCATCCCAGTAGACGGGCTCCATGACGTAGCCCCCGCGCGAGGCACGGCGGCGTCGGGTGCGTGGCGCTTCGCGCCCTTGGCCTTAGCCAGGGCCCTGCACGCGGCGACGTCGATGTTGACGCCGAGGATCTCTCTCACCCACGCGACGATCTCCTAGAGCATCCGCCACAGCGTCTTCTCCCGGAGGTGGACGTCGCGTCGAGCGATCGGCCGGCCGACGGCTTCTTCGAGCGGGCCGGGGTCTCCGAGTCCGGCGGCGGCATCCGCTCCACCCAGGGCGGGACAGCCGGGCCGTCGTACCCGCGCTCGGCGCACCAGCCCAGCCATGACAGCAACACCGACGCCCGCCGGGCGTTCCACGTGTTGACCACGGCCTCGCCACACCGACGTTCGAGGACGCTGCCGACCTCGTCATCCACGACGGTCACGAGCGGGCGAGCCGCGCCGATGCGTTCGGCGGTCTTGCCGACGCCAATTCCGTACCCTTCCCGACGGGCAGTCGTGCGACGGCGAGTGCAGCTCCCCCCTCTGCCACAGATAACGGGCCCCTTCACGCACGGTCCCGAGAGCAGCGCCGCGCAGGCCGTGATCAGCGATGTTGGTAAGGATGGCTATTCGTCAGGGGTGAGTTCCGGAGCCAGGACGGTGCTCGCCCTCGGGGGCCAGGGCACCGACGCCATCGGCGAACAGCCGTGGCAGCTGATTCGCAAGCACGGAGGGCGCGGCCGTGGGGTGGACCGGCAGCCAGGTGGCGGTGCTCAGAAGAGGGTCACCTTTCGCATTCAGTGGCGCGCAGCCCCAGCCACGGTGGCCACCCCTCGTGCCCCAGAAAACCACGATCCCATGGCTCCACGGCCCGTGTTCCAGGGCCGGGTCGCCTTCCGTCCAGTACAAAGCGGTGCCGCCGGACTCGTCCCATCGCTCAGTCGGGGGGATGCCGGCATCGGTGAGCGCTTCGGCCACGGCTGTGCAGTACCGGCGCCGCTCGGCGTAGTCCACGGTTGGCTCCCCGTCGGTGCCGTCGGCGTTCATCGATGATCCTTGTGCTGGGCCGGAACGCGGTCACGGTATGCGCGCCATGTGTCGAACGCGGAGTGTGCTGACTCCGTGGTGAGGAAGTCTCCCGATCCGGTCACGAAGGCACGTGCGTCCAAGAGCGCGCGGATCTCCCGCCCGGTTCCGGCGGGTCCCAGCCGTCGGCGATCTCGTCTATCGACTCCGCCTCGGGCGGACAGCGCACGATGAAGACGTCCCAGCTCATGCGGTCAACGTAGCGCCTGGAGGAGAGCGCGCAGCGCTTCGACGTGATCCCTTTCGCTTCCGAACAGCCGCTCGCTGACGGCCGTCCCCTCCTAGCGGGGATCGTGCGACATACTCCAGGAAGAACCGCACGTGGCCGTGGAAACCGCCGATCGTGGAATGCGACCGTTCCCGCTCGCCACTCCTGGCATGCCCTCGAAGACCTGAGTAACCGGGTGCAACAGCGGGGCGCCGCCAACGATGAACAGTGACAGTGTCGCCCCCGGCACGTTCCACGAAGTACCGGACTCCCAACACGCCGCGAGTGGAGCGAATGAATCGTTCACGAGATGCGGCGAGCGACCTGACCGTCCTACGCGGCTCAGGTTCTCCCGCCGGGGACGGTGGCGGCCGCTTCGGCGTACGGAGACGGGTGCCCGCGTGCCCTGCCTCGGCCGGCCGCTTGGCGACCTCCGGCGGTGCGCCCACGACGTGCCCTCCGGAGGCGTTCACCGCCTACGGCGGGGCGCCTGCGCGCCGTACTCGACTGACCGGCGAAGGGCGCGGGCACCCGTCCCCAGGCCGGCCCGATGCCTCCCAGCCCCCGCCGAGCCGCTCGGATTCATGGGGTGGGCGGCGTACGGCTCAGGACTCCCGTTCCACCGCCTGTCTCCGGCGCCCGCGTCAACGCCCGCCTCGGCGCCTTCCCCTGGTCGGGGATCGGACCGGGCGCCTGCGGCGTCGCGACGAACTCCTGGTCTCCATCGCGGAGGGCCGCGGCCGAGCCGCTCGGCTTCTGTAGCGGTCAGCCGAACTCCTACAAGCCCGCGATGGCCCGCAACGCGGCGAGGTGACGACGGTAGACGGACCTCCCCTCGTCGGTCAGAGCGAGCCAGGTGCGGGGGCGTCGCCCCACGCGCCCCTTGGACACCGCCACCCAGCCGGCTCCCTCCAAGGTCGCGGCCTGCTTGGACAGCACCGAGTCGCTGATGTCCACGAGGTCGCGTACCGCCCCGAACTCGGCCCTGTCCACGGCCGCGAGGGCCGCGACGATCGACAGACGAACGGGCGAGGAGAGCAGCGGAACCAGTTCGTGCCGCGGGTGCCGGGAGACAGCGCTCACCGTACGGTCCCACGCAGGGCACCGGCGGCCGGCGGCAACGCGCAGGCCAGGGCGCCCAGAACGGCGAGCGGGACACTGCCTGCCAGGACCGTGGCACTGAGCAGCACGGTACCGACGTACAGGGCCGCCCAAGCGCCGACCACGGCCAAGTGCCGACGGGTGAAGTGCAGCGGGACGACCGACTGCTTCCCCGCGTACCAGGAAATGGCCATGACCAACGTGGCGTTGAGGACGCCGACGACGGTCGCCGCGATCGGTCCGCGCCAGAGGACGACGGTGGGGACAAGCAGCAACTGCCAGCCCGTGAAGACCCATAGGCAGACGGCATACCACCCGCTCCGATGCCGGGCTGCCGTCGCGTAACGCTCCGCATCGCGCAACCGGGCCATGGAATCGTCGCGGTCGTACATACGCGCCCCCTTCTGCCGACCGGCCAGGCGCGTCAGCGTGCCCGGCTCTACGGTTGCCATCGTGACAGCTACTTGCCCACATGGAAAGTAATCAGGGACAGGCATCCGCCGCGATGTCGGTGCCGTCTCCTGACGCGGTCTTGATCACCCCTTCCCTAGGCTGAACCGTCTGTCGGGGCCGGGCCGTTCACCGGCCTCTCGAGGAGCAGGAGGTGTGGCGGAATGGCCGGTGACGTGCGGTCGGCTCTCCGGTGGCGGGTGGGGGTGGTGGCGGCCCTGATGGTGGCGGCGTTCACCTTCAACACGGTGGAGAACCTGCCGATCGGGCTGCTGACGCTCCTGTCGGACGACCTGGACGCCTCGCTGGGGGCCGTCGGGATTCTGGTCACCGGCTACGGTCTGACCGTGGCCGTCGCCTCGCTGCCGCTGGCCCACCTCACCCGTTCCGTCCCCCGCCGCCACCTGCTCGTCGCGCTCCTCGCGGCGCTGGCGGCGGCGAACGCGGTGGCCGCGGCCGTTCCCTCGTACGGGCTGCTGTTCTGCGCGCGGGTGGTGACGGCGCTCGCCCAGGCGCTGTTCTGGGCGGTAATGGGGCCGGTGGCCGTGGGACTGTTCCCGGAGCGGGTGCGGGGGCGGGTGCTCGGGGTGCTGTCCGTCGCCGGGTCGCTCGCCATGGTGCTGGGCGTTCCGGCCGGTACCTGGCTGGGCCGGCACTACGGCCGTGCGGCGCCGTTCGCCGTGCTGGCGGGCGCCGCGGTGGTGTCCCTCGTCCTGATCGCCGCCCTGCTGCCCGCCACCCGCCCGGAGGAAGGGCACGGCTCGCGCGGCACGCGTCCGGACCGGCGCCGTTTCGGGATCGTCCTGGCCACCACGGCGTTGTCGGTCACGGGCGCGTTCGCCGGATACACCTACGTGGTCGAGTTCCTGGGAGAGGTGAGCGGCTTCTCGGACGATTCGGTCAGCGCACTTCTCACCGTGCCGGGCGTGGCGGGCGTCGTCGGGGTCTCCGTCGCGGGGCCGCTACTGGACCGCTGGCCGCGCGCCACGCTGGCCGTTCCGGTCGGCACCCAGGCGGCCGGGATGCTGGGGTTGTACGCGTTCGGCGACCGGCAGGCGGCCGCCGTGGCCTTCCTGGCGCTGCTCGGCGCGTCGTTGGGGCCGGTGTTCATGGCGACGCAGGCCCGGATCCTGGAGTCCGCCCCCGGACGTACGGAGGTCGCCCTCGCCGCGAACTCCGGCGCGTTCAACGCGGGGGTGGCCGTAGGCGCCCTGCTCGGCGGCGCGCTGCTGCCCGCAGCGGGCGTGCGCGGCACTTTCCTGGCGGGCGGTCTGCTCACCCTGGCGGCGCTGACGGTCCTGCTGGGCGAACGACTGCTGCCGGCCGCCGCGCCGCGCGGGCCGGCGGTCTCGACTTGAACGACTCGAACGGCTTGAACGGCCTGAACGAGTCGAGTGCGTGACCGCCCGATGAGCGTGAGCGGCCGACCCTCGCGTCGCGCGAGACCGGCCGGGAGGTCGGAAATCACTGTGCCGTCGGCCTGCCCTGCCGAGCACACTGGGAACATGAACGACGGCAGAACGGTACGGATCTCCAAGTACCTCTCGAAGCACCTGCGCCACGCCCCCGAGCGCATCGGCATTCGGCTCGACGCGGCCGGCTGGGTGCGGACCGACGAGCTCCTGGCCGCCGCCGCGGCCCACGGCTTCCCCTTCACCCGTGCCGAGTTGGACCCCGTCGTGGCCGTCAGCGACAAGCGGCGGTTCGCCGTGGAGGGGCAGCGGATCCGGGCCCGGCAGGGGCATTCGGTGCCCGTGGACCTCGCCCTGCCGCCCGCCGAACCACCGCCATACCTGTACCACGGAACCGTCGCGCGCTTCCTGCCCGCGATCCACGCCGAGGGCCTGCGCCCCATGGGCCGCCATCACGTGCACCTCTCCCCCGACCGCGAAACCGCCACGCGCGTGGGCGCCCGGCGCGGCACACCCGTCGTCCTCGTCGTCGACTCCGGCGCCATGCACGCCGCCGGGTACGTCTTCCACGTCACCGACAACGGCGTGTGGCTGACGGATACGGTCCCCGCCCGCTACCTGCGCTTCCGGTCGGGCGACGGCTCCGGCGGAGGGGAGGGCGCCGGAAGCGGAGGAACCGCCGGGGGTGAGAAGGAGACCGGGGCAGGAGACCGGGGCCGCGCGAAGGCGCCGTGCCCGCTCCCGACGCCCCAGCAGGTACGCGGTGACCGTCGAGTCCTCCGCAGGGTCCGGAGTTTTTCCCGCCGGCCGGGGCCCCTCTCCACGGCTCGGAAGAGGTGGCGCCCGTACCCCCGTGCCGGGCGCCCAGGGTTCATCCTGGACCCGTCCAGCCTCCCCGCGCTGATAATTTCCCGGTGCGGACGGTCCTGTGATCGCCGCTGGGCTTGGCGAACGGGCGGGAAGCGAACGGTATTTGGCGCAGGCGTGCAGGGTGACGTCCGACTGCGTTCGGACCGGGTTCTCCGAGCCCGGCGTGGCCGCTCCGCCGGGGCGTCGGCACCACCGCGCCGGGGCGGGTGCCGCCGGTGCGGTACGGGAAGGGGCCCCGGGTGGGGTGGGTGCGGCGCCGGAGGGGCTCCGGGCCCGGTAACCCACCGGCGCGGGCGGCGCCCCCGAGTGTTGGCCGCGCGCCGATCACCCGTTGGCGTCGTCCGAACGCGCCCGTACCCTCACCTGTTCAGGAGCCGCGGGCAGCCGACCGGCGGGCGGGAAGGCCCCGAACGCGGAAGCGGCCCCGTGAAGGGGCTCCGGGCGGCGCCCCAGTCCGCGCACCCGAGTCATGCGGTCAGCGTTCACGTACCGCCTCAGCCGGGATTCGGCATCGGCCCTGAGGCCGCCGCCGGCCGGGCCTCCGCCGCGCGGGCCGGGCGCGCGGCCGCCGTCAGGTCTCCCTCCGGCGGCCGTAGCCTAACGCGGCGGGCGCCGGACGGCGGCGTCCGCCGCTGCCCCGTACGGTGCAGGCGGAGGCAGCACGGCACAGGACGCGACACGCACGCGATACGCACCCGCTACGCACCGCGCTGATTGGGGGCCGGGGCGGCCGCTCCGCTAGCCTGAGCGGCACGATGAAGCGTTTTTCCACGTCATGGGGCGTATTCGACCTCGCCCGCCATCCGGAGGACCCGCGCGACCGGCTGTTCGCCTGGGACGCCGCCGACGAGTACCTGCTGAACCACCTCGCGCAGGGCGACGAAGGCCCGGTGGACCTGTCGGGCGACGTGGTCGTCCTGGGCGACCGCTGGGGTGCGCTGGTCACCGCCCTCGCCCCGCACCGCCCCACCCAGATCACGGACTCTTTCCTGACCCAGCAGGCGACCCGCGCCAACCTGGAGCGCAACGGCCTTCCGGCGGACTCGGTGCGGATGCTGTCCACGCGGGACACCCCGCCGGAGCGGATCGACGTCCTGCTGGTCCGGGTGCCGAAGAGCCTGGCCCTGCTGGAGGACCAGTTGCGGCGGCTGGCGCCCGCCGTGCACGAGGGGACGACGGTCGTCGGCACGGGGAAGGTCACCGAGATCCACACCTCGACGCTGAAGCTGTTCGAGGAGATCCTCGGCCCGACGCGGACGTCGCTCGCCGTCAAGAAGGCCCGGCTGATCTTCTGCTCGCCGGATCCGGAGACCGCCCGGCGGCCCAGCCCGTGGCCGGTCGAATACACGCTGGGCCCGGACGCCGGTCCGGCCGCCGGGCTGACCGTGGTCAACCACGCGGGCGTGTTCTGCGCGGACCGTCTCGACATCGGCACCCGTTTCTTCCTGAACAACCTGCCCCGGCCGCGCGGCGGCGCGCGCGTGGTGGATCTCGGCTGCGGCAACGGTGTCCTGGGCACGGCCGCCGCCGTGGCCGCCCCGGACGCCGAAGTGCTGTTCACGGACGAGTCGCACCAGGCCGTCGCCTCGGCGCGGGCCACGTTCCGGGCGAACGCCGGGGAGGCGCGGGCGGCCGAGTTCGTCGTCGGCGACGCCCTGTCCGCGGTGGTCCCGGCCTCGGTGGACCTGGTGCTGAACAACCCGCCGTTCCACTCGCACCAGGCGACGACCGACACCACCGCCTGGCGGATGTTCACCGGAGCTCGCCGGGCGCTGCGCCCGGGCGGTGAGCTGTGGGTCGTCGGCAACCGGCATCTCGGCTACCACGTCAAGCTGCGCCGGATCTTCGGCAACTCCGAGGTCGTGGCGAGCGATCCGAAGTTCGTGGTGCTGCGGGCCGTCAAGCGGTAAGGCTCGGGGGCAGCGGCGGTGCGGGAGCCGCGCCGGGGCCCGTCCAGCGGCCCCGTCCCGTCCAGCGGCCCGATCCCGTCGAGCGATCCGGTGGTGCGGGGAGGGCCGCGCCCCACCGAGGCGGTCCGTCGCCGCGTCAGTGGGCCGGGTCCGGCAGCGCCTCCGCCTCCACCCGGGGCAGGATCAGCGCCCCCGCCACGATCATGAGCACTCCGCAGACCTCGGGGACCAGCCACCAGCCGGTGCGCACGTGCTCCTCGTACACCAGGAGCCCCAGCGTCAGGCTGACGAGCGCGTCCCCGAGGGTGAGGGCGGGCTGGGAGGCGAGCAGTGGTCCGGACTCCATGGCGTTCGAGAGCAGGAAGAGGGACGCCGCGCCCGCGGCGGCGAAGGCGTACGTCTGCCAGCAGGTGAAGAAGGCGCCGGCGCCGTGCCGGGCGAAGGTCACGGCGGCGTCTTTCATCAGGGCGGCGGTCAGGGCGTAGCCGACGGCCGCGGCCGAGCCGAAGAGGGCGGCTCGCGCCTTGCCCCGGGGGCGCGGCAGGGCCGCGGTGACACAGGCCGCCATGGCGGCGGCCGCCGCGGCCAGCGCGGCCAGCCAGCGCGCGGTGCCGACGCGCACGTGTTCGCCGCCCGGCGCGGCGGCGGTCAGCGCCAGCCCCAGCCCGGCGGCGACCAGCAGGATCGCCGCCCAGCCGTACGCGGGCAGCCGGCGGCGGAATACGGTGCCGGCGATCAGCAAGGCGAACGGGAGTTCGCTGACGAAAATGGGCTGTACGAGGGAGAGGGAGCCGAGGGAGAGCGCGAGCGCCTGGAAGACGGCGGCGCAGAGGACGGCGGCGATCCCGGCGAACCACACGGGGTGGCGCAGCAGGTCGCGGACCAGGCGGAGGCTGAAGGCGTCGGCCTTCGGGACGGTCCGTGCCGCCGTCCGTTGCAGCACCACGGCGGTGGCGTTGCTGACGGCGGCCAGTACGGCGAACAGCACCGTGAGGACGTCTGTCACGGGTACCCCTCCCGGGCGGTGGGCGGTCGCGCGTGCCGCGGTGGTCATGCGCCACGGTCGCAGAGCGCGCCGCCCCGGGGGCCCCGCGGCACCGCGGGCGGCGCACCCGTCACACGATCAGCCGTTCGTCAGTCCGCCCCCCGGGACGGCCGGTTGCGCGCTTGTGCCCGGGCCGGGCGCGCGCGGAGGGTGGCGGTACCGGGTGCACCGGCCCGGCGGGTGCTCGCCGAGGAGAAGAGGAGGACAGTGTGATCCACATCAGTGAGACGCTGGCGCTCCAGACGATCGAGGACTTCCTGGACGCGGAGGAGCGGGTGCGGCTGGCCAAGTTCGTGGACGCCGACCCGGTCGCGTCCCGGCGGCCGGCGCGGCAGGGGGACGTCGTGCCCGCTCCGGCCGGAGCCGAGGAGATCCTCCGCCGGGCGACGGAACGGGCGCTCCCGGCCATCCGGCGCGCTCTGCCCTCGGTGCGGGACGCGGGGTCCTGGGGTTACACGGAGCTCTGGCCGGGAGACGCGGTCCCCACGCATCTCGACGGCATCCCCTCCCCCGGCGCGGCGCCGCGCAGGATCGGCCGGATCGGGGTGTCGGTCGCCGACGCGGACGAGGGCGGGCTGTTCTACGTGGAGACGACGTCCAGTGGCGTGCCCTGGACCGGCGAGGTGGTCGGCGAGGCGGAGGGCTTCGCCCCGGGTACGCCCCTCACCCGTCGCCTCCCCCACCAGACCGCCGTCGGCGGCGGTCACGCGGCGGAGCCGGGGTGGCTGTCCCGCACTCCGACGACCCGGTGGACGACGGCGGCTCCGGCGGGCGTCGCGGTGGCTTACGGGTCCCAGTTGATCCACGGCGTCACGCCCGTCGTGCGGGGCCGCCTCAGGAAGTTCGTCGCGGACCTGCTCGCCTGAGGGTGTCGCACGCCGTGGCCCGGCCGGGAGCGGGCGCATCCGCGCCTGCCCGGGCCGGGCCGGGGCACCCCCACCCCGATCCGACCGGGGCTCCACCGGACCCAACGGAATCTCCACCGAACCCGACCGGACCACCTCCACAGGCGACCGGCCAACGGATCGTGGCACCACATGACCGCGGCGGAGCCCCACGGAGGCAGCGCACCGCGGTGGTACCGACGAACGCGCCCCGGCCCGCCCACCGCGCCGGGGCGCGGGCCCGCGACCGGCGGCTCGGCACTCGGCGCCGGCGCGTCAGATCAGGGCCCTCGGCACAGGCCGGTCAAGACCACCCGCACCAGCCGGTCCAGGCCGCCCGCACCAGCCCGTCAGGCTGCCCGCGCAGACGGGCGGCGCAGCGCTCCGCTCGCCACCGGCGCCAGGTCCGGTGGCGATGCCGACGCCGCGCCGCTCCCACGTCGCTGCCGACGGCGGCCGGCCCACTGCCGGACAACACCGGCACGGCCGACGGATCGCCTCATCTGCCCGGGCCGACTCGACCCCGGCCCACCCCAGGACCGAGAACCACACCCGGCCGCCGACCGGGCGCGGCCGGAACCGCGTCCACACCCGTGCCCGAGCCCCTCACCCACCCCACCTGCCAGGCAGAGCCCGCCAAGCCCACGACGGCCGGGCCACCAACGGCCGACGCTAGCCCGCCCGGCACAGCCCGCCCGGGCGCCTCGCCGCTCCCACGTCGCTTCCGGCGGCCGCCGGCCCGCTGCCGGACCACACCGGCACGGCCGGCGGATCGCCTCATCTGCCGGCCGGCTCGGCCCCCAGCCGACCCTCGGACCGAGAAGCGCACCCCGCCGCCGTCCGAGTGCGGCCGAAACCGCATCCGCACCCATGACCCGAGTCCCTCACCCACCCCGCCTGCCGGGCGGAGTCGTGCCGGCCGCAACGGCCAACGCTGGCCCCGCCCGGCACAGCCCTCGCGGGACCCGGCCCGGCACAGGCCGGCTCGCCCCCGGCCCGCCATCAGGCCGCAAAGCGCCCCCGGCCGCCGACCGGATGCGGCCGAAACCGCATCCGCACCCATGACCCGAGTCCCTCACCCACCCCACCTGCCAGGCGGAGGCGCGCGGCCCGCAACGGCCGGGCTTTCAACGGTCGACGCTGGCCCGGCCCAGCTCAGCCGCCCGGGACCCGGCCCGGCACAGGCCGGCTCGCCTCGCCGGCCCGCCATCAGGCCGAGAAGCGCGCCCCGCCGCCGACCGGGCGCGGCAGGAACCGCGCCCGCTCCCATGCCCCGAGCCCCTGACCCACCCCGGCGGTCGGGCGGAGCTGGTCAGACCGCGACGACCAGGCCCGCAACGGCCGACGCCGGCCCGGCCCGGTGCAGCCCGGCCCAGGCACCTCGCCGCTCTCGCGTCGCTTCCGGCGCGGCCGGCCCGCTGTCGGACCGCACCGGCCGGGCCGGCGGATCTCCTCACGCGCCCGGGCCGGCTCGGCCCCGGCCTGCTCTCCGGCCGAGAAGCGCACCCCGCCGCCGACCGGGCGCGGCCGGAACCGCGTCCGCGCCAGTGCCCGAGCCCCTCGCCCACCCCGGCGGCGCCGGGCGGAGCCGGCCAGGCCCGCAGCAGCCGACGCTGGCCCGGGGAACCCGCC
>NZ_JBPQTX010000206.1:0-13002 GCF_051386555.1 Streptomyces sp. URMC 126 | reverse complement strand
GCACCGTCGTCTGCCTGCATGACGTCCTCCGTTCCGGGGCGGTTCTCGGTCCACGGCCACCCGCGCCGACGCGGCGGCCGCGGCCGACGCGGCCGGGGTCCGGGACGGGCCCGCGGGCTCGCGCGGCATCACCCGGCGCGTCAGGCGGGAGCGGCCTCCACGGATTCCGGCAGGTGGAGGGCGAGCTGCTCGGTGAGATCGCGGACTTCGTCGACGCTTCCGAAGTCGCGGACCGCGGTGTCCACGGTCTTGCGGAGCCGGTTGTTGACCCGCTCGGAGCGCACCTGCTTGGCGATGCGCAGGGCCTTGGCCAGATGGACGGTGGACGCCTCGGGCTCCCGCTCCATGAGGTCGACGGTGGCCAGGCCGATCAGGTTCAGGGCGTAGGAGCGCTGGTGTTCGCCGTCCTCCTCGAAGAGGTGGACGGCCTGGAGCATCTTGGGGCGGGAGAGCGAGGCGTACATCGGGCTGCGGCCGGCGACGTAGGCGAGGTCACGGTAGGAGTGGGCGTTCTCCGCGTTCAGCTCGGCCTCGGAGAAGAAGCGGATCCAGTCCGGATCGCCGTCCCCGGGGGCGCAGTCGGAGAAGCAGTCCTCCGCCATGCCGACGGCGCGTTTGCACTTGGCGGGCTGGCCCATGGTGGCGTACGCCCGGGCTTCCATCGCATACAACATGGACTGGATGCGGGGCGTCGCCGTCTCGCGTGATCCGTACTGCCCGAGGTGGATCAGTTCGAGCGCGTCCTCGGGCCGGCCGAGGTGGATCATCTGCCGGCTCATGCTGGAGAGGACGTACGAACCCAGGGGGCGGTCGCCGGCCTCCTTGGCGGCGTGCAGGGCGAGCACGAAGTACTTCTGGGCGGTAGGGTGCAGGCCGACGTCGTAGCTCATCCAGCCCGCGAGCTGGGCGAGTTCGGCGGCCACTTTGAAGAGGCGTTTGGACGTCTCGTCGGCCTGCGGCTCCTGGAGGAGGTCGGTGACCTCGTGGAGCTGGCCGACCACCGCCTTGCGGCGCAGGCCGCCGCCGCATTGGGCGTCCCAGGCGCGGAACATCATGGTGGTGGATTCCAGCAGGTCCAGCTCCGGCTTGGAGAGCCGGCCGCGACGGGTGCGGTCACCGGCGCCGGAGGGCGTGGCGCCCACGGGCGAGGTGGGGACCAGCCACCGCTGCATGGGCTCGATCAGGGCGGGCCCCGCCGAGAGGGCGAGCGAGGTGCCGAGGAAGCCGCGCCGGGCGAGCATCAGATCGCTGCGCGAGAACTCGCTGATCATTTCGACGGTCTGGGGGGCGGCCCAGGGCAGGTCGACACCGGACACGGAGGGCGACCGGTGAGCGGTGCGGAGGCCGATGTCCTCCACGCCGACGACACAGCCGAACCGCTCGGAGAAGAGCTCCGAGAGGATCTTCGGGATGGGCTCGCGCGGCTGTTCGCCGTCCAGCCAGCGGCGGACGCGGGAGGTGTCGGTGCTGATGTGGTGCGCGCCGAGCTGGCGCGCACGGCGGTTGACCTGCCGCGCGAGCTCGCCCTTCGACCAGCCGCTGCGCAGGAACCAGGAGTTGAGCTGCTCGTTGGGGCGCTTCTCGGACTTCTCCGTCCGCTCGGCCTTGTCCCGTTCGGCCTTGTCGGCCTTCGCCGCCCTGTCGGCCCTGTCGGCCCTGCCGCCCTGCCCTGCCGGCTCAGCCCTGCCGGCACCGCCGGTGCCGCTGACGCTGCCGTCCACTGGAACGCCCCCATCCAGACCGTCCGGCTCCGCACTCGCCCGTGCGGAACCGCTGAGTCGTGAACCACCGGCGCACCGCGCCGCTCACGCCGCCCACCCGTCCCCATCGCACCATGGCGGCTCAACAGCCGCTCGGGAAAAGGGAGAACGGGCGCGAACGCGGTGGCGGCACCCCGTAGTGCCGCCGCGGTTCACACACCGAAAGTAATCCTACGATCACGGTCGAAGCGAGTGCAGTCCAGTAAACGCCACCATTCGCCACCCCAAGGAATGAACGCGCCACGCCTGCCGCGCGATTGACTTGACATGGGCACCGGAGGGCACGGAAACCGGCACCCGGCAAGGGGTGAACCGGAGCGAACGACGGCGCGCGCCGCAGGTCACACCCCCCGCCGCACACCGTCGCGCCGCCATGAAGCAGCTCCCGCGACGGTACGTGTCCAGGACACTCCGACCCGTAACCAACCGCATCGAGGACCCGTTGGAGGGGGCATGGGCTTCACAATCGGCGGCATCCGGGACCTGCGTGCGAGTTCCCGGCGCCGGGGCCGCGCGTCCGATGCCGTGACCGTGGTCGCGGAGTGCACCGGACTGTGGGGCTGGGACGTGGCGCCCGGCGCCCGCGCGGTGCGCGCCGGGCAGCAGGTGTCGTGTTCGTGCGGGGCCGCCGACTGCCCCTCCCCCGGCGCCCACCCCCTCGCCTGCGCCCCGGTGATCCCCGCCGGCGCCACGCTGGACGAGGCCGCGACCGCGTGGGCCCAGGTGCCCGGCGCCGCCGTACTGCTGCCCGTGGGCCGGTCGTTCGACGCCCTGGAGGTCTCCGAGGCGGCCGGGCGGCACGCGCTGGCCAGGCTGGAGCGGATGGGGCTCCCCCTGGGCCCGGTGGCCCTCACCCCGCACGGCCGCGCCCTGTTCTTCGTCGCCCCCGGGGCCGCCGCCGAACTCCCGCAACTGCTGTACCGGATGGGCTGGGACGACGCCCGGCTCGACCTGCACGGGCTCGGCGTCGGCGACCACGTCACCGCGCCGCCGTCGGACTTCGCCGGGCTCGGCCCGATGCGCTGGCTGCGCCCGCCGGCCCTGGACACCGCCTTCCGGCCGCCGGAGGCCCGGCTGCTGCTGGGCACGCTGGCGTACGTCTGCCACCGCTCGGGCGCGGCCTGAGCCAAGCGCGGGCCTCGACCCTCGTCCTCCCCCGTACACGGCCCCGGACGCCACGTCCCCGCACACGCGGAACGGGCCCTGCCGCGATCTCCGCGGCAGAACCCGTCCCCTTCCCTCGCACCCCTCACATACCCGCCGGACCGGCGAGCGGACGGGCCGTCGCTCAGTCGCCGATGAGGGCGTCGACGAACGCCTCGGGCTCGAACGGCGCAAGGTCGTCCGCGCCCTCGCCCAGGCCGACCAGCTTGACGGGCACACCCAGCTCGCGCTGGACGGCGACGACGATGCCGCCCTTGGCCGTACCGTCGAGCTTGGTGAGCACGATGCCGGTGATGTTGACGACCTCGGCGAACACCCGGGCCTGGACGAGGCCGTTCTGGCCGGTGGTGGCGTCCAGGACGAGCAGCACCTCGTCGACCGAGCCGTGCTTCTCGACCACGCGCTTGACCTTGCCCAGCTCGTCCATGAGCCCGGTCTTGGTGTGCAGCCGGCCGGCGGTGTCGATGAGGACGACGTCCGCGCTCTCCGTGATGCCTTCCTTGACCGCGTCGAACGCGACCGAGGCGGGGTCGCCGCCCTCGGGGCCGCGGACGGTACGGGCGCCGACGCGCTCGCCCCAGGTCTGGAGCTGGTCGGCGGCGGCGGCGCGGAAGGTGTCGGCCGCGCCGAGCACGACGGACTTGCCGTCGGCGACGAGGACGCGGGCGAGCTTGCCGGTGGTGGTGGTCTTGCCGGTGCCGTTGACGCCGACGACCATGACGATGCCGGGCTTCTCCTCGCCGTTGGCGCCCACACCGGACTCGGTGTGCACGCTGCGGTCGGCGTCGGTGCCGATGAGGGTCAGGAGCTCCTCGCGGAGCAGGTCGCGCAGTTCCTCCGGGGTGCGGGTGCCGAGCACCCTGACGCGCTCGCGCAGCCGCTCGACCAGCTCCTGCGTCGGCGCGACGCCGACGTCGGCGGTGAGCAGGGTGTCCTCGATCTCCTCCCAGGTGTCCTCGTCGAGGTGCTCCCGGGACAGGAGCGTGAGGAGCCCCTTGCCCAGGGAGTTCTGCGAGCGGGAGAGGCGGGCGCGGAGCCGGACGAGCCGGCCGGCGGTGGGCTCGGGCACCTCGACGGCGGGCGCCTCGGGCTCGGGTTCGGGCTCCGCGACGGGCGCCGGCTCCTCAGGAGCCTCCTCCGCCGGCGGGAGCTCGACCTCCTCGACGGTGCGGCGCTTCTCTTCGCGCGGGGTCTCGGCCTCCTCGCCGACGTGGGGCTCGGCGGGCGGCGCGGTGACGGACGGGCTGCTCGGCGGCGGAGCCGGGGGCAGCTGCTTCTTCTTGCGGCTGCTGACCACGAGCCCGCTGATCGCGCCGAGCGCGACCACAGCGATGACTACAGCAAGGATGACGATTTCCATAACGGACCCAGTATCGGCCACCCTGCCGTTCCGGCGCCGCAGCGCCCGGCGACGCGGCGCCCTTGTGCTTCCCCGCCGCGTCTCTTGTGGTTTTCCACAAGGACCAATGGCACTAACTGCGCAAAGTTAGATCTAAGTACGATGGTCTCGGCTTGCGCGACGCGCGTAGAGTCCGACCGTCCCTTTCTGTCCCCCGCTGTTCAGGGCCCGCCCTGTTCACACCCCGCACGGAGCCCCCGATATGGCCCCCACCATGGACAACGCTGCCGAAGGCGCCAACGTGTCCAGCACCGACGGCGCCGAGAGCGCCATCGAGACGCGCGGCATCGAGCCCGTCCCCGACCATGAGCGGCACGGCCGGGTCCGGGAGCTCTTCCCGACCTGGGTCGCCGCCAACATCAGCGTTCTGCTGCTCACCATGGGCGCGGCCCTGATCGTCTTCAACTCCCTGAACTTCTGGCAGGTCCTGATCGTCGCCGCCTGCGCGGCGCTGGTCTCCTTCGGTCTCGTGGGCGTCCTGTCGGTCTCCGGCAAGTGGGGCGGCGCGCCGGGCGCGATGCTCTCCCGCGCGACGTTCGGTGTGCGGGGCAATCTCTTCCCGGGCGCGATCCTGTGGGTGGCCCGCTTCGGCTGGGAGACGATCAACGCGGTCACCGGCGCGTACGCCGTCCTGACCGTGCTGGACCTGGTCTTCGGGGTGAAGAGCAACACCGCGCTGATCGTGATCACGCTGCTGGCGTTCGTCGCGTGCACGTTCCTGGTGAGCGGTATGGGCCGCAAGGCGCTCAACGTCTGCAACACCTGGTCGACGTATCTCTTCGGCGTCTTCAGCGTGCTCGTCCTCGCCTACCTGATCGCCAACATCGACTGGGACGAGGTCTTCTCCAAGCCCGCGGGCACGACGGCCATGGTGGTCGCCGGTGTCGGCACCATCGCCGCCGGCGGCATCAGCTGGGTCCCCACCGGCCCGGACTTCGCGCGCTACCTGCCGCACGCCGCCTCGGGCAAGAAGATCGTGGGGACGACGATCTCCGGTGCCGGTCTCGTCATGGTGCCGATGGTGCTCATGGGTGCCGTGATGGCCGTGTCCACCCCGGACCTGGCGAACGCCGCCGACCCGGTCTCCTTCCTCGGCGACATCCTCCCGACCTGGCTGGCGGTCCCCTACCTGATCACCGCCATCGTCGGCATGCTGCTGATCAACAGCCTCTCGATGTACTCGGCCGGCTTCACCGCCCAGACCATGGGCGTCAAGCTGCCGCGCGCGATGGCCGTCAGCATCAACGCCGTCATCTCCCTGGTCGGCGGCCTGCTGCTGATGCTGGTGGCGAAGAGCTTCCTGAGCTCCTTCATCACCTTCCTGATCCTGCTCGCGGTCTCCTTCTCCGCCTGGATCGGCGTCTACGCGGTCGACATGTTCCGGCGCCGCTCGCGCGCGGTGCGCTACGACCCCGAGGCCCTGATGGACACCGGCCGTACCAGCCGCTACTGGTACGTGGGCGGCTTCTGCTGGCAGGCCATGACCGCCTGGGGCGTCGCCCTGATCGCGGGCCTCTGCTTCACCGACTGCGCCTGGTTCACCGGCCCGCTGGCCACCACCTTCATCGGCAAGTACGGCCTGGGCTGGGCGGCGACCATCGTGATCTCCGCCGTCGTCATGGCGCTGCTCCCGGTCCCGCGCGAGAACGGTGCCGCCCCGGTCCCGTCCCAGCGCGAGGACGAGACGGAGCGGCCGAAGGCCGCCGTCTGACGGCTCCCCGTCTCCGTACGGAACGCCCCCGCACCGGTTCGCCGGTGCGGGGGCGTTCCGCGTGCGGCCTCGCTCGTCACCGCGCCACGCCCGCAAGCAGCACCCGCAGCCTCTCGGGCGCGCACAGCGCGTCGGGCCCGTCGGGCGCGGGCAGCAGCCAGAAGGCGCCCGGCGGGTGCCGCCGGGTGGGAACGGGAGCGGCCAAGTAGTTGGTGTGGCAGCTCGCCCCGAGGCAGTGGGTGTGCGCCACGTCCCAGGTCGCGGCGGTGTCCGGCGGCACGAGCACGCTGTACCGGTCCCGCCGCCGGGAGACGATCACGGACGCGGTGATCCCCGCCTCCCGGAACCGCGCCGCCACCGCGTCCCGCTCCCGGCTCGCGGCCCCGGCCTCGGCGAGCGCGGCGGGGAGGTGGACGACGTCGAAGTGGATCCCGGCCCGCAACGTGGCCGGCAGCCCCTTGGCCCACGCCTCCCGGGCCACCCGGGGGTGCACCTCCCGCGAAACGAGCCAGGCGGCGGCGCCGGTGGCGAGCCAGGGGTGGAGGCGGATGAGATCGCTCATGGGCGGGCTTTCCAATCGGGATGAACAGGGGGAGTGGGAGGGCGTGCCGGCGGTCCCGGAGCGGCGGGGTACAGGCTCATCCCGCCACCGTCGTCGTGGCAGGGGCAGGTACAGGGCAGGGACTCGATGCGGTCACGGCCGGTGTCGCCGGAGATGCAGCGGATCGTCGTGGCGCCCTCGCATCTCCGGTGGAGGCCGATATGACAGTCAGCCGCCACGTGCGGTTCCGTGCGTAGGACAGCGGGCGTTGCCCGGTCGTCTGTCCGCCGCGTGCGGATGCGCTTGGCCACTGGTTTCTCCTCACCGCTGGGCTGTACCGACGAGGAGATGGTGGCCCGCTACGACCGGCACAAGTACCCCCGTGAGGGGTACCGCCGTGCCCCTATCCGGTAGCGCGGCACCACTCGGCGAAGTGGCTTATCTCCTGGGCGTCGGCCCGCTTCAACCGGCGCAGGGTGGCGGCATCTTCCCTGACCCACGGGTGTTCACGCGTGTGCTGCGGAGCGATGCGCCGCGCTGCTTTGAGGGCCGCAAAGGCAGCCTCATGGCGTCCCGTCCACAGCTGGGCACGGGCCAGCTCGATGTAGAACGCGGAGCGACGCTCCGCCGGCATGGTCAGTGGCGGGCTCCAGCGGTCCGCGACGGAAAGCGCGTCTTGAAGATGTTCACCATCCAGGCTCACGGCCACAGAGACACGGTGAACGAGTACCGAGTCGGGGCCAAACGCCGTGCCTCCATAAACACCTTCGCCCACACGGCGGCTCAGCTGTCCGGCCTCTGCGAGGTGGAGCCCGGCCGCTTCCGCGTCTCCCGCTCTGCCGGCGATGACCGCGGCGCGCATGTGCAGGGCTCCCAGCGCCGAAGTGGTTGCGACGTCCTGTGGACGGGGCGCGGCATCGATGGCCGCCTCAAGGCGACGCAGGCCGGCTCGGTGAGTGCGCGACGCAAAATGAACTTCTGCGGCCACGTAGGCGACGGTGGCGCGCAGCAGGGGGTCGTCGGACTGCTCGGCCGCCCACTCCATCAGGCTGATCAACCGGGCCGAGAGGTCCCTGGCACCGAACTTGTAGGCCACCGCGTCCGCCGTGCGGTAAGCGGAGGCCAAAAGGGCCGCGCTGCCGCTTCGTTCGGCATGGCTTGCTCTGTGCAGCGCTCGGGCCAGTTCGGCGAGCAGACCGGGTAGCTCCCGGGAGATCAGGACGTACTGAGCTCCAAGCCTCCACTTTTCCGCCCTGTTCACGGCCTCACACAGCTCGGACGGTGAGCGGATCGGTCCGTCCTCGGGCATGTCGTAAGTGGCCAGGCTTGCGGACAGGGCCGGCATCGCCAGGTGGATGCGCGTGTCCGCGTGGGACGGCTGTGGCAGCAGTTTCGACAGGTCAATGCCCATCGCCCCGGCGAGCGCCTCCAGAGTGGCCTCACCGGCCCCGCGTTCGTCTCGCTCGATCTTCCGGAGGGTACCGAGGGCCAAACCGGCCTGAGTCGCCAGTTGTCGCTGTGTCATGGCGGCGAGGCGGCGTTGAAACGCGACGTACTTCCCTACACCCGAGTGTGAGGTGGGCATTCCCGCTCCCCCTTCGCAACGCTTTTCCGTACGACGCTCAGGCGACTCCGCGCCACGCGCCAGGCCCTACCGGACAAGGAGTCCGGGGAGGTCCGTCAAGGACCGGATGCGCCAGTCCGCCACGGCGGCTTCCGCGCTGTCCGCCCACAGATGCCCCAACGGCCCCCGTCGCAGGTGCGCCGTACGGAACCCGGCCGCAGCCGCGGGAACGCAGTCGTTGGCAGGGTGATCACCCACATAGGCCGTACGTTCGGGCGGTGTTCCGGCCAGCTCGGCGACGCGGCCGAAGAAGGCGGGGTCGGGCTTGGCCACCCCCCACTCCCCCGAGGTGGCGACGGCATCGACGGGAAGGTTCATAGCCCGCAGCAGGCCGCCCGCCTGGACCGTCTGGTTCCCGGCCAGAAGCACGCGCAGGCCGGCAGCGCGGAGCGCCTGCAGCGCCGGTCTGACGTCCGGATACAGATCCGACTCGTCCAGTCGTTCACCGAATCCCGCTGCTTCCTTGGCGCGGATCTCGGCAGCGAGGTCGATGCCCGGCCGGAGCAGCCGAATCGCGTCGGCGTTGTCCCGCCCCTGCGCCACGACGGCGCCGACGAGCGCGGACAGTGTGTGCCGGGGAACTGCGAGCCAGTCCGCCCAGGACGCCCAGCTCCGGTCGTCCTTGATGATCGTTTCGCCGATGTCGAAAACCACTGCCTCGATCACACGAAGCAGCCTACGGGGCAGAGCCGACTGCGCGGAGGCGGAAGGCGCCCGCGGGTTGGCGCGGAGGTGACTTCCCGCCGGAACTCAGGCAGCCACCAGCGCCATTTTCGCAGCGAGTTCGCCGGCCCGGCGGCGCCCTTCCGGGCTCCGGGACTCGGTCTCCTCCAGCACGATCCGCCGGGCGTAGCCGTTGTAGGCGATCGTCTCCGGCGCGGCCGCATGCGCCTTGGCGAGGGTGGCCAGGGCGACGTCCGGCTGTCCGTCGAGGTGGTGGGCGCGGGCTTCCTCGATGCGGTGCCGCGCCCGGCGCGGGCGGGACGGGATCAGGTCCCCGTCCGCCCTGGCGGACTGCCGGACCGACTCGGGGCCCGCGTGCAACTCCACGGCGGCGGTGATGGCGTGGGCCGACATCACGGCGGATCGACATCCGAGGGGTCGGTCGCGAACTCACCGATGGCGCCTTCGAGCAGGCGACCGGGTGCCGGGTCGTGAGGCGGGCGCTCGGCCTCGGGCCGGGGGTCAGGCGGCCTGCCTGCCCTGCTGGCTCTCCTGATTCTCCCGGCTCTGCCGATCCTGCTGGTTCTGCTGGTTCTGCTGGTTCTGCCAGTGGCGCAGGGGCTGGATGAGGCGGTCACCCGCCCGGTGGGCGATGGCTTCGGCCAGGCCGTGGAGGAGGGAGGTGAGCATGGACCGGGTGGTGGGGTCGGTGAGCCGTTCCGAGGGCCGGGCCGTGGGGTCGAGGCGCGTGTGGATTTCGGGAACGGCGACTTGGGGGCCGCCGACGACGTAGACGTTGAGCAGCGCGAACAGTTCGCGCAGCTGACTCTGGGCGCGGATGCCGCCGAAGATGCCGGGTGAGGCGGAGAGGACCATGGCGGCGTGGCCGGGCAGCGCGCCGGCGCCGTAGGGGCGGGACGCCCAGTCCAGCGCGTTCTTCAGTACGCCGGGCAGCGCGCCGTTGTACTCGGGGGTGGCCACGATCAGGCCGTCTGCGTCGGCGATGGCCTGCCACAGGCGGCGCACGGCGGCGGGCGGGTCGTTCTCCAGGTCTTCGTTGAAGTGCGGCAGGTCGCCCAGGTGCCGGAACACCTCGATGCGCATGCCGTCGGGGGCGAGGGCCTGGAGTTCCTCCAGGACACGGGTGTTGAAGGAAGCGGCTCGGAGCGAGCCGGAGAGGGCCAGGACACGGCTCATGACGGGGGTACTCCAGGATCGGTCGGCGCGAGGGCTGTTGGGGTCGCTCGCCTGCCGCCTCGCGGGGCGGCAGCGGACGGGACGGAAGGGCGCGGGTCAGCCGCGGTAGCTCGCGCGGCGGGCGAAGTCCGGGATCTCGTGCGCCTCGAAGGCGTCGGTGTAGCGCAGGGGGCGGACGGTGTCGATGTTCCAGACATAGACCGGCAACCGGTCCCGGGCGGCGGCCAGCCGTGACCGGCTGGGGCCGTGATTCATCCCGCCGGGGATGACGCCGGCCAGCCCCGTCGGCGGCTCGGCGGGACGGCCGTCGCCGGTGCCGAGGGGGACGATGACCTCGTCGTAGTCGACGTTGCGGTGGTAGGGCGGGGTCCGCTCGGCGTCGTCGGCGGTCTGGGTGGGACGTGGGGCCATGGTGACGATCCAGTTCCCGCCCGCCTGGAAGGTGGCGTGGGTCATCGGCGGCACGTCCAGCCGTTCGGAGGTGACGGGCCGGATGTCGGCCAGCCGCAGCCGGAAGGGGGCGAGGGTGCCGGTCCAGCCCCGCACGTCGGCGGGGTCGAACGCGTAGAAGATGGAGGACAGTTCGCCGTCCCGCTTGACGAGCACTTCCCACTCGCCGTCAGCGTTCCTCGGGGAGGGGGCGTCGAGCCGGGGGACGTCCAGGACGCCGCGGTCGAAGGGGAGGAAGTGCCCCAGCGGGCCCCGCTCGGGCAGGGTGAGGGGATCGCGCGTTTCCACGACGTAGGTCACGTGCGGGCCGCGGTCCGGGTCGGGGACGACGCGGTAGTTGGTGCCTTTGGGGATGACCAGGTATTCGAGCGGGCCGTAGTCGAGCGTTCCGTAGTCGGTGACGAGGGTGCCCGAGCCGGACTGGGTGAGCAGCAGGGTGTCGCCGTCGGCATCGCGGAAGTAGTACGGCATGGGCGCGGTCCGCCGCGAGACCGAGAGGGTGATGTCGTCGTTGTACAGCAGCGGTGTCGGCAGCGCGCGGGCGTCGTGCTCGTCCGCCGTCCGCACCTCGGTGAGTTGGACGCCGCGGGGCCGGATCGGGCCCTCGACACGCAGCCAGTCGGTGGTGGGGTGGGCGTGGTAGAGCTGGGAGACCTCGCCCTCGAACCCCTGGCGGGCGTGGTGTTCCTCGTAGGTGCCCTCCGGTGCCCGTGTGTGGGCTTGGCGGGATATCCGGCCCTGGGCGTGCTTGGCGTACATGGGCGACCGTCTCCTTCCGTCGTGTTCGTCTTCTTCCGTCACGTCGTTCCCTTCGGCCGGCACTCCGGCGCAGTGGGTATCGGCCGCAGCGGGTATCGGCCGCAGATAGATACCGGGCCGTCAAAGGTGCCGCCCGCACCACCACCCCGAGCCACGGCCCCGGCGATCAGCCGACCGTCAGGACGAGCTTGCCCCGGTGTCCGCCGGCCTCCATCTGCCGGTGCGCCTCGGCCGGTTCGGTCAGCGCGAAGCGGCGGGCGACGGGCAGGACGGCCTCGCCCCGCGCCACCGCCCGGGCGACCCGGGCGACGGTGGCGGCCGAGCGGGTGCCGTACATCATGGTGATGCCGTACCGCTGGGCCAGCGGCGGGCTGGCCAGCGTCACGATCCGGCTCCTGTCGCCGGTCACCGCGGCGGAGACGCCGATGGCCTCCTCGGAGCCGGTCAGGTCCAGCGAGGCGTCCACGCCCTGCGGGGCCGCCTCGCGCACCCGCCGCCCCAGGCCCTCGCCGTACGTGACGGGGACGGCGCCGAGGGAGCGGAGGTAGTCGTGGTGGTCCGCGCCCGCCGTGCCGATGACGCGTACGCCCCGCGCGTGGGCGAACTGCACCGCCAGGCTCCCGACACCACCGGAGGCGCCGTGGACGAGCAGCGTCTCCCCGGCCTTCACCCCCAGCGTCTCCAGCGCGTTGAACGCCGCCTGGCCCACCGCGCTTACCACCGCCGCCGTCTCCCACGACAGCTCCGCGGGCTTGGCCGTCAGGTTCTCCACGGGGACGACGACCTGCTCGGCGTAGGCCGCCATGTCCACGAACCCGATCACCTCGTCACCGGCCGCGAAGCCGTCGACGCCGTCCCCGACCTGGTCCACGACGCCGGCGAACTCGTTGCCGAGCCGCTGGGGAAACGCGATGGCGTAGACCGCGTCGAACTCCCCGCGCCGGATCTTGGCGTCGATGGGGTTCAGCCCGGCCGCCCTGATCCGCACCCGGACCTGCCCGGCACCGGCCTGCGGTTCGGGGAGTTCGGCCACCCGCAGAACCTCCGGGCCGCCGTAGGAGTCCATCACCACTGCCTTCATCACACTTGCCGCCTTGCCTTCGAATGAGCGATCACATCACCACCGGAACCTTGGAAACGTTTCCGTCCGGCGCCGTCTGCTCCTTAAGTCAACGACCGCGAGCCCCCGGCGGTCCAACACTCCTCATCGGATACGCGACAGTCCCAGACTGTTACGGTGAAGGTGTGGATCTCGATCTGCGCCAGGCGCGCTACGCCGTCACCCTCGCCGAGGAACTCCACTACGGCCGGGCCGCCGCCCGGCTCGGCATCGCGCAGCAGACCCTGTCCGCGCAGATCACCGCTCTGGAGAAACGCCTCGGGGTCCGGCTGTTCCACCGCGACCGGCGCCAGGTCGGCCTCACCGACGCCGGCGAGACGTTCGTCCCCCGCGCACGACGCCTGCTCGGCGACGCCCGGCAGCTCGTCGACGACCTCGCCCGGACCCGCCCGCCGCTGCGCGTCGACGTCCTCACCGAAGGGCTGACCCCCTCCGTCCTCGCCGAGCGCCTGAGCGCCCAGAACCCGTGCCTGCCCTTGGAGGTCGTCCACAGCCAGGGCCTGGCCGCCGCGGTGCCCCGCCTGCTCTCCGGCGAACTGGACCTCGCCTTCGGCCGCGTCCACGGCCTCGGCCGGGAAGCGGCCCCGCCCTTACGTCGGCGTGGTCCCGGAGCT
>NZ_JBPQTX010000205.1:0-13117 GCF_051386555.1 Streptomyces sp. URMC 126 | reverse complement strand
GACATCCCCCGTCCGCCCCGTCCGCCCCTCAGGAAACGTGCCGCAACTTACGATGCCGTATGAGCGCGTCCCGGAACAGCGCCCGCGCCCGCTCGTCCCCGCTCCTCGCGGCCTCCGTCATACCGTCGTGCAGCCGCAGGCAGACAGGACACCGGTCGTCCTTCCACATCGGCGGACCGGAACTGTGCGGAAGCGGAATCACCGGCCGGCGCCTCATGCGTGCTCCCGCCGCAGATGCCGCCCCATCAGCCACATCAGCCGCTCCACCACCGCGGTACGCCGCGCCGCCGCCGCTCTCGCGTGAACGGCCTTGATCCGCCGACACGTCGCACACCGCACCGGCACCCCTGCTGTTCCCGACATCGCGTTCGAACCTCCACGTGTCCCGCCCCACGCGGGCGGGCATCAACCGTGCGGTCCAGACTTGCCGACGGACGTCCGCGACGACAGTGTTGGAGGCATCACAACTGCGGCGTGATGAAAGGGACGTTGAGCGTGGCCAAGCCGCCCGGGAGTTCGACGAACGATTATGGAACAGAGGTACGAGAGTGGCGAGTGCTGCGCGGCATGAGCCAGAGCGAACTGGGCGCGGACTGCCACTACGGCCAGTCGTACGTTTCCATGATCGAGAACGGTGAACGCATCGGTTCACGGCATTTCGCGGTCTACTGCGACGGCACTTTCGGCACGCCGGGGACGTTCGTCCGGCGGTGGGAAGAGGCTTCCCGGCGGGGGCATCCCGAGTGGTTCATCCCGTATCTGGAACTTGAGGCGCAGGCTACGGAGATCCTGGATTTCAGTTCCTATCTCGTCACGGGAATGCTGCAGACCTCCGGTTACGCCCAAGCGCTCTTCCGTGCGGCGTACCCGCGCGACGAGCCGGAGGAGACGGCCGAGAAGGTCGCCGCACGGCTGTGCCGCATCGACGTACTGGCACGCCCCCATCCCCCGCTGTTGTGGGTGATCCTGGACGAGTCGTGCCTGCGGCGCCTGGTCGGCGGGCCGGCCGTCATGCGCGAAGAGGCGCGCCACCTGCTCTCCGTGGCACAGACTCCCCACGTCACCCTGCAGGTGCTTCCCTACACCACGGGTGCGCCTCCGACCGGCGAGAGTTTCACGCTGCTGAAGCTTCAGGACACGCCCGATGTCCTGTACACCGAGGCTCAAGGGATGGGACGCGTGGTGGACGCACCCGACAAGGTCGCCCGAGCGCGCGAACTCTACGATCGCCTTAGGGCGGATGCCCTCTCCCCTGAGAAGTCGTTGACCGAACTACGCAAGGCGATGGAGGAGTTCTCACGATGACCAGCAGCCCTGAATCCCCGGGAGCGAACTGGGTCAAGTCCAGCTACAGCAGCGGTGAAGGCGGTATGTGCCTTGAGTGGGCGCCCGAAAGAGCGCCCACGGGCCTCGTCCCCATACGGGACAGCAAACGCACCCGGGAAGGCCGAACGCTCACCTTCCCCACAGCAGCCTGGCACGCGTTCGTCAGCGGCCTGAAGCACGCCGGTCAAGGGAGCCGTTGAACCGAACGACCACGTTCGGGGGGCGCCGGTAAAGCCTCTACAGGCTCCATAAAGGCCGGAACGGCCAAGAGCGCGGGGGGCTCCCCATCCCTTACGCCGCCTTCCTCCGCACCGTCTTCGCGGTGACCGCGACCCCGGCCGCCACGGCCGTGAGCAGGGTGGCGGCGACGGCGGTCGCGATGGCGCCGGTGTTCAGGTGCAGGCTCATGTCGGATGAGGTGGCCTCGGAGAGACCGGCCGCCATGCCTGTCAGGGGGGCGAGCGTCACCAGCACGCCGAGCGCGGCGCCGACGGCGACGAGCAGGGCGGTCTCGCCCGCCGAGATCAGCGGCAACCGGCGGGCGGTGCCGCCGACGGACTTCAGCACCTCGTAGTCCCGGCGGCGGTCGTGGGCCGCGATGGCCATGCTGTTGGCCACGGCGATGACGCTGTAGCCGACGGCGAGCACGATGAGCATGGAGGCGAGGCTGTCGGTGAGCCTGGCGTCGGTGTCGTAGTCGGCCAGCGCGTACTCGGCGGCGTCGTGCAGCGCGGTGCCGGGCACGGAGTCGGTGGCCTTGGCGCCATGGGGAACGAAGATGTCGTCAGTGAGGGCGGCCGGGTCATGGGTCCGGACCAGGCCGCGGGCGACCACGAAATCGCCGCGGGCCGGGTCGTCGGCCAGGACCGCTCCGACGCGCAGGGTGACGACGGCGCCGTCGGCGAACCGGACCGAGACCTTCTGGCCGTTCTCCAGGCCCAGTTTCCCGGCGGTGCGCTCGCCGAGGACGGCCTCTCCGGGCTTGTTCCAGCGCGGGTCCCGGCTGCCCAGGACGTCCAGGACGGTGGCGCCGGCCGTACTCCCGGCCCGCTCACTCGCGCCTTTCAGGACGAACGCACGGGTCGGCAGGGCGGCCTTTCCCACAGGGTTGGCCGCGACGACCTCCTCGGTGTTCCCGGGTGTGCCGTGCGGAGTGACGATCGTCTGGCCGGCGAGCTTCAGGGCCTCGCCCGCCGGGTAGGCCGCCCGCATGGTCTCCACCATGCCGCTGAGCAGCACCGCGAACCCGACGGCGGCGATCACGGGGGCCACCAGGGAGGCGGCACGGCGCGGGTTGGCGACCAGCTCCGCCCGGACGAGGACCGGGCCCGCGCCGCCGCCGCGCCGGAACGGGGCGGTCAGGAGCCGGCCGACGGGCCCGATGAACGCGGGGGTCAGCAGAGCGGCCGCGACGATCAGCGCCATGGTGGCGAAGATCGCCATGTTGACGCGGCCGTCGGCGGTGGAGGCGGCGGCGCCGACGGCGAGGAGTACACCTACGGCGAGGCCGCCGAGGCCGGCGACCCAACGGCCGTACCCCATGCCCTGGCCGGCCGGGCGGCCGGCCACGAGCGCCTCGACGGGGGCGACCCGGGCGGCCTTGCGGCCGGCGGCCCAGGCGCCGATCACGCTGACACCGACCCCGATCAGGGAGGCCGTGAGCAACGGCCAGGCCCGGACGGTGACGTCCATGTCCGGCGGGATGACGTCCAGGCCGTCGAGGACGGAGCGCAACAATGGCGTGGCGGCCACGCCGGCCGCGCAGCCGGCGGTCGAGCCGAGCAGGCCGACCACGGCGGCCTCCCCGATGATCATGCGCTTGACCTGGTGAGGGGTGGCGCCGAGGGTGCGCAGCAGCCCGATCTCGCGGCGCCGCGTACCGGTGGTCAGAACCAGCGTGGAGGCGACCACGAACACCGTGGTGAACAAGCCGAGACCGGCCATGGCGCCGATCAACTGCGTTCCCAGGAAGCGCCGGTGCTGGACGTACTCCGGTTGCGGCTCGGCCCGGCCGTCGCCGGAGAGCACGTCGCCCTCGTCACCGAGTACCTTCTTCGCGGCGGTGACGATCTCGCCGGTGTCGGCTCCTTCTTCGGCGACCAGCGCGATGGCCTGGACGCCTGGTTGCTGCCGCGCGGCGAAGGTCTCGCTGAAGTAGTAGCCGGGGCCGTCGACGGTGCCGACGACGGTGAACCGCTTGCGGCCCTCGCTGAGGTTGACGGTCAGGTCGCTGCCCGCGGGCACGCCCAGGGCGCGGTCCACCACGACCTCGTTCGCGGTGTCCGGAGCGCGGCCGGAGGCCGGCCTGTAGGGCGCCATGCGCACGCTGCCCCAGCCGTGTCCGGCCTCCAGGGCGGCCTCGTCGGTGACCGGCTCGCCGTCCTTGATCGCCTGGGCGTAGAAGGAGCGGTCCACGATGGCGTGGGCCACGCCCGGGATCTCGGCCGGCCCGGCCGCCGGCGGCTGGGCCTCGGCCTCGCTCCACGGCATCCGGTCCTTGGGGCTGCCGTCGGTGTCGACGGCCTGCCGGGGCAGCGCCAGGGCGGCGGTACCGGCGTAGCGGGGCCGGACCTCGGGCCGGGCGGAGTCGTACAGGACCAGGGTGGTCGTGATCAGGGCGGCACCGACCAGGACGGCGAGGAAGGTTCCCAGGAAGCCGGACCAGCGTTCGCGGACGTTCGCGAGGATGGGCATCAGGCCCCCAGCCGGGCCATGCGGCCGGCGATGGCGGCGGCGAGGTCGCCGTCGGAGCGACGGTCGCGCGGGAGGCGGCCGGCGATCCGCCCGTCCGCGAGGAAGACCACGACGTCGGCCACGGACGCCGCCGCCGGGTCGTGCGTGACCATCACGGTGGTCTGGCCCTCCCGGTCGACGAGCATGCGCATCATCCGGAGCACCTCGCGGGAGGTGGCGGTGTCCAGGGCGCCGGTGGGCTCGTCCGCGAAGAGGACGTCGGGGCGGGTGACGAGGGCACGGGCGAGGGCGACGCGCTGTTGCTGACCGCCGGAGAGCTCGCTGGGGCGGTGCCCGGCGCGCCCGGCGAGGCCGACCGCCGCGAGTGCGTCCGCGACCCGCTCCCGGCCCGCCTTGCGGCCGGCGAACCGGGACGGCAGTTCGACGTTCTGTGCCGCCGTCAGGGATTCGACCAGGTTGAAGGCCTGGAAGACGAACCCGACGTGGTCCCGGCGGAGTTGTGTGCGCCGCCTCTCGCTCTGCCGGCCGATGTCCACGCCGGCGAGGACGATCCGGCCGCCGGTCGGCCGCTCGAGTCCGGCCGCGCACTGGAGCAGTGTCGACTTCCCGGAGCCGGAGGGGCCCATGACGGCGGTGAAGGAGCCGCGCGGGAAGCCGATGGAGACACCGTCCAGCGCGGTCACCCGGCGCCCGCCGACGCCGTGGATTTTGCGCACGTCGTGGAGTTCGACCGCGTTCTGTACGGGAGTTGGCCTCATTGTCGTCATGCGCCGATTGCACCGCCCAGGGGGCGGACGCCGCACTGATCCCCGCTCTACTCCGAAGGTAGAGCCGGCTATACCGCGGCGCGCGGACGGCCGGGCTACGGTGACCCCATGCCTCCCACAACCGCCTGGCAAGCCATGGCCCGGCGCCCGTTGGGCTTCCTGACATCCGGCTGGCCCTGGCGGTCGTTGGCGTATCTGAGCGGTGGCGTCGTGGTCGGCGCCGCGGCCGTGCTCGTCTTCGCCCTGGGTCTGGCCGCGGGGATCGCCCTGCTCGTCGTGCTGATCGGCGTCGCGCCTCTGGTCGGCCTGGTGCTGGCCTCGACCGTGGTGGCCACCGTGGAACGCCGCCGGCTGCGCCTGGTGGACCTGGACCCGCTGCCCGACCCGCACCGGGCCCCGGACGCCCCCGGCCTGCGCGCCTGGGCGGCCACCCGGCTCAAGGAGCAGGCGACCT
This sequence comes from Streptomyces sp. URMC 126, assembly GCF_051386555.1. Taxonomy (NCBI): domain Bacteria; kingdom Bacillati; phylum Actinomycetota; class Actinomycetes; order Kitasatosporales; family Streptomycetaceae; genus Streptomyces; species Streptomyces sp. URMC 126. Next base: position 7,876 of record NZ_JBPQTX010000205.1, on the reverse strand, counting down.
GGCGGGAGTTGATGTTCACGCTGCTGTCGGCGGCGGCGCTGTGGTGGCTGGATCTGCTGGTGCTCGGCTTCTCCTTCGGTGTACCCGCCGTGACGTTCGCCTCGACGGACGGCCGGACCTGGCCCTGGACGGTGTTCGGGGCGATCGTGCTGCTCGCCTCGCCCTACACGGTGACGTCCTGGGCGGGCGCGCGGGCGGCCATGTCCCGTACCTTCCTCGCCCCGCGCGACAAGGAGCTCGGGGAGGAGCTGCGCGAGGTGCGCGCCTCGCAGTCGCGGCTGCTCGACTCCTTCGACGCCGAGCGGGTCCGTCTGGAGCGCGACCTGCACGACGGGGCACAGCAGCGGCTCGTCTCGCTCGGAATGACCTTGGGGCTCATGCGTCTTGAGGTCGCCGCGGACTCCCCGCAGGCCGAGCTGCTGACCCAGGCGGAGCAGCAGCTCTCCAGCGCCCATCAGGAGCTGCGGACCCTGATCCGCGGGCTCAACCCACCGGTGCTCGCCGATCACGGGCTGGTCGCGGCGATCGAGGACTACGCCGGCCGGTTCCCGATCCCCGTGACCGTGGACCTGCGGCTGCCCGAGCGGCTGCCCAGGAAGGTCGAGACGACGATGTACTACCTGATCAACGAGGCCATGACGAACATCGCCAAGCACAGCGGGGCCACCAGCGCCCGGGTACGCGGTCACTGCCATGCCGATCTGCTGATCCTCGACATCACGGACGACGGGCACGGGGGCGTCGATCCCGAGGCGGGCACCGGGGTGACCGGACTCGCGGACCGGCTCGCGGCGCTCGACGGCCGGATCCGGGTGTCGAGCCCGGCCGGCGGCCCCACCCTGCTGCACATGGAGGTCCCGTGTCGCTTCGCCTGATCGTGGCCGAGGACGCCGTGCTGTTGCGCGAGGGTCTGGTCGGGCTGCTCGAACGAGTCGGGCACGAGGTGGTGGCGGCGGTCGGCGACGCCGACACGCTGGTCGAGGCGGTACGCGCCGAGCGACCCGACCTGATCGTCACCGACGTACGGATGCCCCCGTCGCTCCGCGACGACGGGCTGCGGTCCGCGGTGCGGCTGCGCGAGGAGTTCCCCGGGCTTCCCGTCTCGTCCTCAGTCAGTACGTGGAGCGTTCCTACGCGCTGCGCCTGCTGGACTCGGGCGGCGGGGCCGGGGTGGGCTACCTGCTCAAGGAACGGGTGGGCGCGGTGGCCGACTTCACGGCCGCGATCGAGAGGGTCGTCGGCGGGGGGACCGTGGTGGACCCGGAAGTGATCCACCAGCTGGTCCGGCTGCGCCAGGACCCGCTGGAGCGGCTGAGCGCCCGGGAGCGCGAGGTACTCGGGCTGATCGCGGAGGGCCGCTCCAACGCCGGGCTCGCGGCGCACCTGTTCATCAGCGAGGCGGCCGTGAACAAGCACATCGGCAACATCTTCAACAAGCTGGACCTGCCGGTGGACACCGAGGGCCACCGGCGGGTGCTGGCGGTCCTCGCCTTCCTGCGGGCGTGACGGGTCTTGCGGCTCCGCTCCGCTCGACGCACGAAATTCCTGTGAACTCGGTTGACAGTCTCTGTTTCTGTGAAATGCTCTGGGGGTACACAAGAGTGTGACCACGCGTCAGGCACTCTTGCTGCTACGACCAGTTCACCAGCCGATACGGAGATTGAGACGTGAACCGAATCCCTCGCATCGCCGCCGCGGCTGCCGCCGCGGCACTCGTCGTGACCGCCGCGGGCGCCGCCGTGGCCGATGAAGGCCCGGGGCGGGCCGCCATGGCGGCCCGTCAGAAGGCGGCGCGGGCACTGCCCGGTGACGCGCCGCACTTCCCCTTGGAGGTGATCGACGGGGCGGGCAAGGACTACACGTACATGTGGGGCGTGGAGGGCAAGCTGGAGCGCCGCATCGAGGGCCTCCTCGACCTGCCGGCACTGCGCGCGGCGACGCAGGTCGACAGCGACGGGGACAACTACTACGACGGGGACGCCTACTACCTCACCGCCGACCACAAGGTGATCTACGCCAAGCCGGTGGACGCGGTGGAGCGTCAGGTGGCCTCCGGGTGGGGTGACTACGACACGTTCTTCTCGCCGGGAAACCTGGGCGGGGCGAAGCAGCCCGACATCCTGGTGCGGGACAGGCAGGGGGTGCTCTGGCTCTACCTCGCCAAGGCCGACGGCTCGCTCACCGGCAAGAAGAAGGTCGGCCCCGGCTGGGGGCAGTACACGCAGATCACCGGCAAGGGCGACCTGACGGGCGACGGGAAGACGGACATCGTCGCCCGTGACAAGTCCGGGGTGCTCTGGCTCTACAAGGGCACGGGCGACTGGGCCAAGCCGTTCCAGGGGCGGACGAAGATCGGCGGGGGCTGGAACCAGTTCAACCTGCTGCACGGGGCCGGCGACACGGACTACGACGGGCGTACGGACCTGCTGGCCCGCGACAAGGCCGGGGCGCTGTGGCGCTACAAGGGCACGGGCAAGGCGTCCGCGCCCTTCGCGGCCAAGGAGAAGATAGGCAACTCGGGCTGGAACCAGTACCGGATCCTCTACTGACCGGATCCTCTGCTGACCGGATTCTCTACTGCCCCACGAGCAGGGAAGGGGGAGGGACGGACGGGCGGACGGGCGGATGCACTGCCGGGCGGACGGCCCGGTGGTCGGTCAGTCGGTGCCGGCGTGCGTCGGGAGGGAACGCCGGCACCGCCCCCGCCCCTCCCTCCGCTCGGCTTCCGGTTCTCAGCCGCGGCCCAAGTGCCGCAGGTACGCGGCACGGTTGAGCGGGTCGCCGTCCGTCCGGTCCCGGACCGGCGGGGTGCCGGGGCAGGGCAGGTCGTCGGCGGGCGCCGACCACCAGAGCCCCTCGCCCCGGGTCAGCGCCGGGAGGCGCCGTTCCACCGCCGCCACCCGCCGCACGGGGACGGTCCCCTTGATCACCCATGCCCCGTGGCCGGGGGCGGTGTCCGTGATCCGGGCCCCCTGCTCGGCGAGGAGACCCGTCGCGGCGCTCAGCGCGTCGGCGGGCACCTCCATCTCGTAGGCGTGGCACGGCTCGTACACCCGGGTGCCGGCCTCGGCGAGGGCGCGCATCAGGACGAGGGGGGTCAGTGAGCGGAAGTCCGTCCCGGTGCTCACCGGGCTGGCGTAGCCGGAGTGGGTGAGGGTGACGACGCAGTCGGTGACCGGCCAGCCGTACAGGCCCTGGCGGAGGGTGCGGCGGGCGGTGTCCTCGATGGCGCGGTCGAAGCCGAGGGGGATCGCCCCGAGTTCCGTCTCCCGGCGGAAGACGACGCCGGAGCCGGGCGCGCCGGGGTCGACCCGGAGGCCGATGGTCGCCCAGAAGGCGGGCGTCCGGTGGCGGTCGATGCCCTCGTAGGCGGCGCCGCTTCCGGACGGACGTTCGCGGAAGACGGTGCGGCTCTCCTCGAAGACGGCGTCGACCCCGAATTCCTCGGCGAGGGTGGCGGCGATGATCTCCTTCTGCACCTCGCCGTAGAGCAGGACGGAGATGCCGGCGCCGTCCGGCAGGGGGCGGGTGCCGATCAGCGGGTCCTGGTCGGCGAGGGCGGCCAGCGCGGCGTAGAGGCGCGGAGCGTCCTCCGGGCGCCGGGGCCGGACGACGGTCTCCAAGCTCGGCGGGGCGAACCGCGGTGCCGCGTCCTCGTCGCCGGGTCCCGGGAGGGGGCCCAGCCGGTCGCCGACGCGGACGCCGGGCAGGCCGCGGAGCCGGGCGATCCCGCCGGGAGTGAGCCGGTGAGCGGTGCCGGGCGGCGCTCCGACGACCTCCAAGGCCGTGACGCGGCCGGTGAGTTCGCCGACGCTGCCGTCGGGGCCGTGCCGGTGCAGGGTGACGCGGTCGCGGCGGTCCAAGGTCCCTGAGAAGAGGCGGAGGTAGGCGGTCTTCTCCCCGTTCGCGCCTCGCTCGACCGCGAACACGGTGCCGACGGGCGGGGTCGGCTCGGCGGCGGCGGCCGGAGTGGCGGCGGAGGAAGTAGCGGAAGCAGCGGCGTCGGTGCTTGTGGTGGTGGAGGAGGTGATGGGTGAAGTCGGTGGGGAAGGGGCGGACGTTGCCGGCATCGGGGTGACCCGGCCCGGGAGCCAGCGGGCGATGCCGTCGAGGAGGTCCGGCACGCCTTGCCCGGAGTGGGCGGAGCCGAAGTAGAGGGGGTGCAGCAGGCCGCGGGCCGTACGGTCGGCGAGGCCGGCCCGGAGGCGTCCGGCGTCGGGGATCCGGTCCTCGACGAGATCGGCGAGGAGGCCGTCGTCGTCTTCCGCCAGGGCTTCGGCGACGCGCTCGCGGAAGGCCGGGTCGTCGAAGGAGCCGGAGAGCGTCCGGGCGTCGCGGGTGCCGATGGCGTGCACGGTGTTCATGGGGACGATGCGCGGTGTGAGCCGCGTCCGGACGGCCGCCAGGGTCTCGGCCTCGCACGCCCCGGACCGGTCGATCTTGTTGACGAACACCAGGGTGGGCAGGCCGAGTCGGCGCAGGGTCTTCATCAGCACCCGCGTCTGCGCCTGCACTCCCTCGACGGCGGACAGGACGAGCACCGCGCCGTCGAGCACACCGAGGGCGCGCTCCACCTCGGCGATGAAGTCGCTGTGGCCGGGGGTGTCGATGAGGTTGACGTGGAGTCCGTCGAGGGGGAACGAGGCGACGGCGGAGCGGATGGTGATGCCGCGCCGGCGTTCGATCTCGCCGGAGTCGGTGCGGGTGGTACCGGCGTCGACGCTGCCGAGCCGGTCGATGACGCCGGTGTCGAACAGCAGGCGCTCGGTGAGGCTGGTCTTACCGGCGTCGACGTGCGCCAGGATGCCGATGTTCAGGAAGCCCCGCGTGGCCTGAGCGGCCGGGGTGGCCTGAGTGGCCGGAGTGGTGGAAGTGCGCATCAGGGGAGAAGTCCTCGGGAACGGTCGTCCGGTCAGGGCGCTGGATGTTTCCGAGGGCCTGGCGCATCGTCCGGTCGTCTCCCTTGTGCGACATGGGGTGGGCGCGGGCCATGGTGCCAGCGGCAGGCGTGGCGCGCGAGGGATTTTCCGGCCCCGTCGCCCGAACGGCGTGCCGGAGGAGCGGGGGAAGGCGCTGGTCACCGGGTCCCCCGGGGGCGGGGTCGCGGATCTTCGCAGTACCTCCGGGCGAAGTCCACCCCTGGCTTTGTGAATTGGTTCACACCGACCTCTTGGCCGGGCCCGGTTCCCCGTGCTGTGATCGGAGCAGGCTTGGCTTCCAGCTCGACGGCGCGCTTGGGGAGGGCACTGTGGCGGAGACCGCCATGCGGAATTCTGGCTTGACGGAACCATGGGGACCACAGGGGCCGAGTCCGCAGGACGGACCGCTGGAGCGCGCGGTGTGGCGGCTGCGTTCACGGGCCTGCTGGGAGGACGCCGCCGAGCTGATCGCCCCTCGCGCGGCCACCGATCCCGGCGCCGCCCGGTGGCGTACCGCCGTGCTGATCGAGCGCTGTGTGTTCACCGCGGAGGGGTGGAGCGCCGCCGAGGACGCGCTGCGCGGCGCGGAGGCGCTGGCCACGGACGACGAGGAGCGCGGCGCGGCGGCGTGCGAGCGCGGTCATCTCGCCTACCTGTCCACTCTTTTGGGGGTACGTGACCGGGCGGACGAAGCACGTTCCGCTCTGGGGCGCGCGGCGGCCCTGCTCGCGCCCCGCTCCCCCGGCCGTCCCCTGCTCGACTTCCGCCGCGGCCTGATCGCCCAGCACCTCTCGGACAACCCCTCCGACGCCACGGCCGCCTTCCGGCGGGCCCACACGGGCGCGACCGAGCACGGGCACCAGCTGCTGCTCTCGTTCACCTGGCGGCACTTGGCGGCCATGGCCGAGCACGACGGCCGCACCGCCGACGCCCTGCACGGCTACACCGAGTCGCTGCGCATCCGCGAGGAACTCGGCTATCTGGTGGGCATCGCACCGGCCCTCGTCTCACTGGCCGCCGTCCTCCCGGACCCGGCCGGGGCGACCCGGCTGCGTGAGGAGGCGGGACGGCTGGTCCGGCTGCTGGGCGGGGTCCCCTCCTGGCTGGTGGACCGACTGCCCCCGCGCCCGGCCGACCCCGTGGACACGGCGGACGGCTGACCGCGCGGAAGCTGGTCCGGGCGAGGGACGCCCCGGACGGGCGGGCTCGCCTCCGGGGACGCCCGCCCTACGGTGGACCGCATGGACGACACGGCCCCGGCACCCCCTCCGACCGGGGCGGACGCGGATCGCGCCGCCCTGGAGGCCCCCCGGCTGAAGGAGCGTTTGTACGCGGCGATCACCATGATCGCGGTGGTGGTGGGCCTGGCGTACTCCGGACACGTCGAGCCCGCGGGCGCCGCCCTGTCGGTCGCGGGCACGGCCGTGGGGCTGTGGCTGGCGTCCCTGGTGGCGGACAGCCAGGCGTACCGGGTCGTCCACGCACGCGGGCTCGGCCGGCAGCGGACGCGGGAGCTGCTGTTCGTATCGAGCCCGCTGCTGCTGTCCGCCGTGGGACCGCTGCTCCTCATCGGGCTGTCCGCCTGTGCGGTGGTGCCGCTGCACACGGCGCTGCTCGCCGCGGCCGTCGTGAGCGTGGGGGTGCTGTTCGCGTGGGGCTGGTACGGCGGCATCCGCATGGGCGCCGGCACGGCCCTCGGCCTGCTCGCCGGGGTGGCCGACGCGGCGATCGGCACCGCCGTCGCCCTGGTCAAGGCCGCCGGCCACTGAGCGGGCCCGGCGCTCACGTGGGCTCGGAACACTCCGCCGGCCCCGGCGGTCAGCCGGCCGCGCCCGTCGAACGGGAGCCGGTGGCGCGGCCGGTGGAAAGACCGCCCGTCGAGTGGTCCTCCGGCGCACGGCCCCCCGATGCGTGGCCCCCCGTCGCCCGGCCCCCCGCGTAATGGCCGCGCACCAGCGTTTCGACGGCCGGCAGGTCGCGGGCGGCGAGCGCGTCGAGCAGCGCGAAGTGCTCGGCGGCGTCGGCGACGAGTTCCGCCGCGTGCCGGGCCGGGCCGTCGGGAGTCGGCCACTGTGCGCGCCGGTGGAGCTCGTCGGCGACGGTGACGAGCTGGCGGTTGCCGTCGAGCCCGAGCAGGGCCCGGTGGAAGGCGCGGTCGGCCTCGGCGTAGGCGGCGCGGTCGCCGGCCCGGGCGACGGACGCCGCCGTCTCCGCGAGCGGCAGCAGTTCGCGCCAGCGTGACGCGGGCAGCGTACGGGCCAGCCGGAGCAGGACGGGCACCTCCAACATGCCACGCACCTCGGCGAGTTCGGCCAGGTCACGGGCGGACCGGCTGGTGACCCGGAACCCGCGGTTGGGCACGGCCTCGACCGCGCCCTCGGCGGCCAGTTGCTGCATGGCCTCCCGCACCGGCGTCGCCGAGACCCCGAACCGCTCGGCCAGCACCGGGCCCGAGTAGACCTCCCCGGGTATCAGGTCACCGCTGACCAGGGCCTTGCGCAGGGCGTCGAGCACCTGGCCGCGTACGGAGTAGCGCGTGGGCATCCGCCGGGCGACGCCGGCCGCCGGCGCGCCGGCCCCGCGGGCGTGGCCGTGACCGCCGTGCCCGGGGCCGGTACAGCCCTGCCCGGCGAGCCCGAACTCACCCAGGCCGCACTCGCCCTGCCGGTGCCCGCCGTGGCCGTGTTCGACGTGGCCGTGCCCACCACGGCCGTGCTCGGCGTGAGCGTGCTCGCCGCGCGCACCGGCGCCGTCGGCGGGCGGTACGCGGGCGGGCGCGCCGGTCCGCGGCTGCGGCACGGCCGGGTGGGGTCTGCCCTGCTCCATGAGAGGTCCTCCTATGTCTCCATTCGAACCATAGGCGGAGGATGCGACGACTCAAACCCCGATCGCCACGAAGCAGGGGATTCCCCGGGTCTCCTTTCCCTCACGGCCCCTCCCACGACCCCCTCTCACGG
>NZ_JBPQTX010000204.1:0-13121 GCF_051386555.1 Streptomyces sp. URMC 126 | reverse complement strand
ACACGGTCCGCCGCGTCGCGGCGGACCGTGTCGCCCGCGCCCGCCGCCGTGAGCAGGTCGGCCAGGCGGGCGTCGACCGTGGCGGGCTGTTCGAGCATCACCAAGTGGCCCGCGCCGGGGACGAGGACGAGGTCGGCGTCGGGGAGGGCGGCGGCCATGGCCTCGCTGTGGGTGGCAGGGGTGATCAGGTCCTTCTCCCCCGCGAGGACCAGCACCGGCAGGCCGCGGAAGACGTCGAGGGCGGCCGTCTTGTCGTGCTCGGCGAAGGCCGGGTAGAACTCTGCGACGACGTCGACCGGGGTGCTCTCCAGCAGGCGCTCGGCGAACCGGGCGACGCCGGGATCGACGTCCCGGGCGCCGAACGAGTAGCGCCGGTAGACCCCGGCGAGCAGGTCGGCGCTGAGCCGCCGGCCCTTCTCGATCAGGTCGGTCTGGGCGGTCATCAGCCGGAAGGCGCCCGGCAGGACGCGGCGCACCACGTTGATGCCCAGGGCGGGCAGCCCGAAGGTGACCTCGGCGAGCCGGCCCGACGACGTACCGACGAAGGCGGCGCCGGCCACCCGGTCCCGGATCAGGCCGGGGTACTGGGCGGCCAGCGCCATCTGGGTCATCCCGCCCATCGAGTGCCCCACCAGCGCCAGCGGCCCCTCGGGCGCCGCCGCGTCGATGACGGCCTTGAGGTCGCGGCCCAGCAGGTCGATGGAGACCGTCCCGGCGCCCTCGCGCTGCCCGCGGCCCCGCTCGGAGCGGCCGTGGCTGCGCTGGTCCCAGTAGACGGCCCGCACGGCGCCGCGCAGGGCGGCGCGCTGGAAGTGCCAGGAGTCCTGGTTGAGGCAGTAACCGTGGCTGAAGACGACCGTGAGGGGCGGCCGGCCGGTACGGGCGGCCGGGCCCGTGGCCTCCTCGACCTCGTAGTACAGCTCGGTTCCGTCTTCCGCGACCGCCGTGCCCGGGGTGCCGCGCAGCGTCCCGTAGGGGCCCGTCGCGTCCAGCGCCAGCCGCGCCTTGCGGCGCATGCCGCGGCCGACGGTCAGCCGTTCCACCGCCACGCCCGCCGCGGCGCCGGCGGCGAGAACACCCACCGCCGCGCCCGCGACCCCCGCGCCGCGCAGCCAGCCGGAGGCGCCGCTCCGGCCCGGGATACCGCCGCCGGCCTCGCTCATCCGGCGGCTCCCCGTTCGGGGCTCCCGGCGGCCTCGACACCGCCGGCGACCCCATCGGCCAGGCCGGCCCCGTCAACGCCGGCGATCTCGTCCTCGTACGCCCCCACGTACACCCGCGGCACCCGCCGCGTGATCCGCGTGACGACCTCGTACCCGATCGTCCCGGTCGCCTGCCCCCACTCCTCCGCGGTGGGCTCGCCCCGGTCGCCGGGGCCGAACAGAACGGCCTCGTCACCCGTCTCGGCCGTGTCGTCGCCCAGGTCGATCACGAACTGATCCATCGCGACGCGCCCCGCGATCCGTCGCCGCCGGCCCCCGACCAGCACCTCGCCGGTGCCGGAGGCGGCGCGCGGGATGCCGTCCGCGTAGCCGAGGGGGACGAGGGCGAGGGTCGTCTCGCCGGGGGTCGTGTACTGGTGTCCGTACGACACGCCCAGCCCGCCGGGCACCCGCTTCACCGACGCCAGGGAGGCGGTCAGGGTCATCACGGGGCGCAGGCCGAAGTCCGCCGGGGTGCCGATCTCCGGGCTCGGGGATATCCCGTAGACGGCCACCCCGGTGCGCACCAGGTCGAAGTGGGCCTCGGGGAGGGTCAGGGTCGCGGGCGAGTTGGCGATGTGCCGTACCTCGGGGTCCAGGCCCTGGGCCTCCGCGTAAGCCACCGCGTCCCGGAAGACGTCGAGCTGGGCCCGGATGGACGGGTGTCCCGGCTCGTCCGCGCACGCGAAGTGCGACCAGATCCCGGTGACGCGGAGGGCGCCGCCGGCCTCCGCCTCACGAGCCGCCGCGACCAGCTTCTCCCAGTCGCCGGGGGTGCAGCCGTTGCGGCCGAGGCCCGTGTCGATCTTGAGCTGGACCCTGGCCGGGCGGCCGGCCGCGCGGACCGCCGCCAGCACCTCCTCCAGGGCCCACAGCCCGCTCACCGAGATGTCGACGTCCGCTTCGACGGCCTCCCGGAACGGCCCGCCCGGCGTCCACAGCCAGCACAGCAGCCGGCCGCTGTCGCCCGCCGCGCGCAGCTCCAGCGCCTCGGAGGGCAGCGCCGTACCGATCCAGGCGGCACCCGCCCGGCGGGCCGCCCGCGCGCAGGGCACCATGCCGTGCCCGTAGGCGTTCGCCTTGACCACTGCCATCAGCTGCGCCTTGGGGGCACGGGCCCGCAGAACGCGCACATTGGCCCGCAGCGCGGCCAGGTCGACCACGGCACGGGCGCGCATCGGTGTCTCGTTCATCCCGGCCAGTGTCTCAGGCCACGGCCCCGGCGGGCGCGGTCCGGGGCCCCGGGAACCCGGACCGCGATCGGCGGAACCGTTCCCGCCGCTTCCCGCGTCTCCGCCTCACCCCTTTTTCCCGCCGGCTCCGGGGCCGGCGCGCGGGAACCCGAACCGATCCCCTAGGGCCTGCCCCGGATAGCCCTCGCACCCCGCTCCCGAGGACACTGGAGGGCATGAGAACCGGCTACCGCGTGGAGACCGTACGGGCCGCCGAGCGCGCGCTCATGGCCGAACTGCCCGAGGGCGCCCTCATGCAGCGCGCCGCCGCCGGGCTCGCCGCCGCGTGCGCGGGCCTGCTCGGGCGGGTGTCGGGGGCCCGGGTGGCGCTGCTGGTGGGCAGCGGGGACAACGGGGGCGACGCCCTGTACGCCGGCGCCCGGCTCGCCCGGCGCGGGGCCGGGGTGACCGCCGTGCTCCTCGCGCCGGAGCGGGCGCACCCCGGCGGCATACGGGCACTGCTCGCCGCCGGAGGCCGTACGCGGGACGCCGGTCCGGCGGGCATACGGGCCGTCGAGCGGGCGGATCTCGTCCTGGACGGCATCGTCGGCATCGGCGGCAAGGGCGGCCTCCGCCCCGACGCGCTGCCGCTGGTGCGCGCCGCGGAAGGCGCCCTCGTCGTCGCGGTCGACCTGCCCAGCGGCGTCGACGCGGACACCGGCGAGGTGCGCGGCAACGCGGTCAGGGCCGACGCGACGGTCACCTTCGGCACGTACAAGCCCGGTCTGCTCGTCGACCCCGCCCGCGAGCACGCGGGAGCGCTGCGCCTGGTCGACATCGGCCTCGGGCCCCACCTGCCCGCCGCGCCGGACGTCGAGGCGCTGCAGCACGCGGACGTCGCCCGGCTGCTGCCGCGCCCCGCCGCGGAGAGCGACAAGTACCGGCGGGGCGTCGTCGGCGTGGTCGCCGGGTCCGCCCGCTACCCGGGCGCGGCGGTCATGTGCGTCGCGGGCGCGCTGCACGGCGGCGCGGGTGCGGTGCGCTACGCCGGCCCGGCGGCCGACGCGGTGATCGCCCGCTTCCCCGAGACGCTGGTCTCCTCCGGCCGTCCCGCCGACGCGGGCCGCGTCCAGGCGTGGGTCGTCGGCCCGGGCCTGGGCGACGGCACGGAGGCCCGCCGGGCCCTCGACGACGTGCTGTCCTCCGACGTCCCGGTCCTGGTGGACGCGGACGGTCTGCATCTGCTCTCCCCGGATACGGTCCGCGCCCGCCGCGCCCCGACCGTCCTCACCCCGCACGCGGGCGAGGCGGCGGCGCTCCTCGGCACGGCCCGCGAGGAGGTCGAGGGCGCCCGCCTCGCCGCCGTCCGCGCCCTGGCCGAGCGGTACGGCGCGACGGCGCTCCTCAAGGGCTCGACCACCGTCATAGCCGCCCCGGACGGCGGCCCGGCCCGGGTCAACCCCACCGGCACCCCCTGGCTCGCCACCGCCGGCAGCGGCGACGTCCTCAGCGGCCTCACCAGCTCCCTCCTCGCCGCCGGCCTCCCCGGCCACGACGCCGCCGCGGTGGGCGCGTACCTCCACGGCCTCGCGGCGCGCGCCCTCGGCGAGGCGCCGATCACCGCGATGGGCGTGGCGGAGGAGCTGCGGGGGGTATGGGAGGACGTGGCGGCGGGCTGAGGGCGGTACCCCGAAAGGCACGGCCCGCCACCGACGGTCGACCGAACGCCGGTTCCGCACCGGGGCTTTGGCTCCGTGGGCTGCGCCCAGGCGGACCGCGTCCGGCAGGCGCCGCGCTCCCGGAACGGTACGGTCAAGGCCCCGGAAGGGGAGGCGCGCCCGGACGCCGAGCCGGCCCGCCCACCGCCGAGGCGACGGCCCCCGGCGGGTGACGCGCCCCAGTGCCCCGGAAGGCCCCTCATTCCCCCCGGTACGTGAGGAACCGCCCCCGCACCGTCTCCTGATACCCCGTCAGCAGGTGCTCGTTCGTGATCGGCCCCGAGTGCTTGATGTACACCTCCACCCCCCGCAGCTCCCGCAGGAACGCCAGGTCCATGAGCTCGGCCGTGCCCTCCGGGGTGTGCAGGGTGAGGACCTTGAGGCCAGGGTAGGCCGACGGCAGGTGGGCCAGGCCGGTGAGGGAGTCGAGGCCGAGGGAGAGGTGGCGGACCCGGGGCAGGGGTTCGGCGCGTTCCAGGAAGCGGGGGTCCTCGCCCATGATGCTCAGCGTGTGCAGACCGCGCAGGGTGGCGAGAGCGGGACGGGCGTCCGCCGGGAACAGGGAGTGCTCGAAGGAGAGCCGCCGCAGGGCGGGGTGGTCCTCCAGCCGGATCGCCTCCGGCTCCCAGGTGGAGGCCCAGCGCCCGAGGACCAGTTCCTCCAGGCCGTCCGGCAGCCGCAGGGCGGGAGGGTCGGCCACCGGCTGCATCCAGTCGAGGTGGAGGGAGCGCAGCCGGGTCATGGCGGGCAGCCGTTCCAGCCCGTCCGGGCGTCTGCGCAGGGAGAGCCGGAGACGTTCGAGGGCGCCGCTGGGCACGGAGGCCAGGCGGGCGACGCGCCGGGTGTCGGCGATCCGCAGGGACCGCAGCGGCGGGGCGTCGCGGAGGAAGCCGAGGTCGACCGCCTCGGGGATCTCCCGGAGCGACAGGTCCCGCAGCACGGGCGTCACCGCCTCCCGCAGCTCCTCGTCCCGCCACACCCCGCGGCACCACACCTCGGGCCGCCCACCCAGCCGGGCCAGCTCCCGCAGGTGCGCGACGCTCTTGGCGACGAACGCCAGCCCGTCGTCGTGGGAGAGTTCGCCGATCACCGCGTCGGCGTAGTGCCGGGTGTCGAAGTTGTCCCAGGACCAGGCGAGCTGGGCCCGCACCTGCCGGAACGGGTGCCGGGCGTACCGGGCCAGCAGCGGGATCGCCCGGTCGTCGGCGACCGCCGTCGCGGTGACGACGACCGCGTGCGCCACTCCGTCGTCCAGCCCCTCGGGGCCGGGCAGCAGGTCGAGGACGACCTGGCCCGCCTCGGCGAGCGCCTTCGCCGCCTCGGTGTCACGCGGGGGCACCAGCTCGGCGGCGGCCCGCTCGACGCGGTCCCGTACCTCCGGGGCGATCTCCGCCGCGTGCTCCAGGCAGGCCGCGGCGAGCAGCCGCAGCCGGTGCCGGTGGTGCTCCTCGCGTTCGCCGCGGTCCAGCAGCATGCGCAGCAGTTCGGCCCGGGCGCGGGGCGGGGCGTGGCCGACCGCCATCCGCAGGACGTCCTCCCACTGGTCGTCGTGGGCGTGGTTGACGAGGAGGTCGAAGTCCCAGTCGTCGACGGCGGCCTGGGCGCCCAGGAAGTCCTGGAAGGTGCGGTGGATGAAGTCCAGCGTCTCGGTGGTGGGCTGCCTCAGCAGACCGCTGCGGAGGACGAGGTGGCGCAGGATCTCCTCGGCGCTGCCGCGGGCCGCGACGGCGGGCATGGCGGGCAGCGCCCGTTCCAGGATCTCGACGGCCTTGTGCCACTCGATCTGCGAACGGCCGTTGCGGATCAGCCAGTACGCGATCTTCTGGAGCAGCGCGGGCTGCGCCTGTTCCAGCTCGGGGCCCTCAAGCCCCACCGCGATGTCCCGTTCCCGGTCGCGGCGGATCAGCAGCAGGTCCAGCGCGGCGCGGTACAGCTCCATCCGGCCGTGCGGGAGGTAGCCGCGCCGGGACCGGTTGAGGGCGCAGATCAGGGCGCACATCAGCGGGTTGGTGGCCAGCCGGCCGAGGTCGCGCTTGGTGACGACGGCGGTGGCCAGCGCGTCCCGGAAGCCGCGCAGCCGCTCGTCGCGGTGCTGCCCGGCGGCGGTGTGCCAGCGGTCGATGAAGGCGAGGACGTCGGCGCGGCCCATGGGCAGCAGCTCCAGCTCGACGAACCCGGCGTCGGCGAGCCAGCCCTCGCGGACCGCCGACGGCCGCGTGGTGATCACGTAACGCGCTTCGGGGTAGGCGGCGAGCAGGTCCTTCACCCAGCTCAGGGTGCGTCTGCGGGCCGCCTCGGGGACCTCGTCCACCCCGTCGATCAGCAGCAGCACCGTGCCCTCGGTGAGCCGGCGGGTCACCCAGCCCCGCGCGGCGGGCAGCCCGGCCAGCGGGCGGGCCGCCGCGGCCAGGAACTCCTCCGGCGGGGGCGGATCGCCGCCGCGGACGAGGTTCCGCAGCGGCAGCAGCAGCGGTAAGCAGCCGCTCAAATGGCCGAGCCCCGGCGGCAGATGGCCGCGCGCCGTGACGGTCGCGAGCCACTGGAGCAGTGTCGTCTTGCCCGAGCCGGCCGCCCCGCGCAGTAACACCCGCCGGTGCCCGGCCAGCGCCTCCTCGGCGCGGCGGGGCGTCGGCTCCGCGCGGTCCGGCGGTTCTACGGCCGTCCGCAGCCCGAACCCGTCGCGGCGCGCGTCCCGCGCCCGGCCGACGAGCTCCAGGCTGAGGTACGCGGTGTCCAGCGGCCAGGTCTCGGCCTCGCCGTCGGAGAGGGTCAGCCCGATGATCGTCAGTTCACCGGACTTGTCGATCACGTAGTCGCGCAGCCGCCGCTCGAAGTCCTCGGTCTCCAGCTGCCGCGGCGTGGCCAGCGACCGCGACTCCGGCTTGTGCCCGGCCAGCAGGCACTCGCTGAGGAACCGGAAGTCCGCCCACAGCGTGGCCGACGGCGTCACGGTCAGCCGCCCGTGCCGCCAGCCCGCCGGATCCGCGCACACCACGCCGGCGAGCAGCCCGTCCACGAACACGGCCGCCCCCGACATGCCGGCCCACGGCGAACCGCCCCCGCCGGGCGGCTCGGGCGCGGCGTACTCGCAGTCGAGGACGTGCCGGCCGCTGAGCAGGTTGCTGCCCGGCTTGAGCGTGCCGAGCAACTGCTCGGTGTCCAGCTCGCCGAGCCCGTCCCGCTGCACCTGCGGGTACCCGATCGCCTGCGCGCCGCCCCAGGCCCGCAGGTCGTACGCCCGCCCCCAGACCAGCGGCTCGAAGGCCCCGGCCGTCTCCTCCGGGACGAGGTCCCGCTCCGCGACGAGCAGCGCGGCGTCACACCGGCGGCTGTCGTCCCGCGACCACGCCACCCGGCAGGTCACCTGCCCGACGCCGCCGGGCACGATCACCCGCGGCGCCTCGCAGTCCCCGACGACGTGGGCGGCGGTGAGGACCACCCGGGAGGTCAACAGGTAACCGCTGCCCTGGGTCTGTCCGAACACGGCCGCGATGCGTTCCTTTGCGGGATGCACGTCCGTCCCTTTCCGCGCCTGAGCATCAACGCCGACGATACGCGCGGGAGATGGGCGCGGGAACACGAACGCGCGGATCGGCGGGGGTAGTGCCCCGGTCCCGCCCCTTCGCCGTTTCCCCGGGGGTCAAGCCCCCGGGCCCCCTGAAACCGCGCTCCGCGCGGTTGTCCTCAAACGCCGGACGGGCTGGATAGTGCGCCCGAGCGCACCACTCAGCCCGTCCGGCGTTTGAGGACGAGCGGCGAAGCCGCGATCAGCGGGGTCTGGGGCGCAGCCCCAGGAAACGGCGAAGGGGCGGGACCGGGGCATCACCCCCCGACCACCGCCAACGCCTCCACCTCGATCAGCAGATCCGGCCGGAACAACGCGGCGACCTGCACAGCCGAACTCGCCGGCAGGCGCCCCGCGTCCACGAACTCGTCCCGCACCTCCCGCACAACCGGCAGATGCGCCACATCCGTCACGAAGTACGTCAGCTTGACGACGTCGCCGAACGTGCCCCCCGCCGCCGCCAGGCACCGCCGCAGGTTCTCGAACACCTGCCGCGTCTGGGCGCGGATGTCGCCCTCCCCGACCAGCCGTCCGTCGGCGTCGAGGGCGATCTGCCCGGAGATCGCGACCAGCCGCCCGGTCGCGGTCACGACGTGGCTGTAGCCGCCGGCGGGGGCGACCCCTTCGGGGGCCGGGATGTGCGTGAGATGAGTTCCGTCCGTCATGCGCCGCATCCTGCCCGCGCCCGGCCCGCCCCGCCAGTGCCAAGATCACAGCAATGCGATCACGCCTCCGCGATCACCACCGCCGACGCCACCCCCGCGTCATGGCTGAGCGACACGTGCCACGACCGCACCCCGAGCAACTCGGCCCGCGCCGCGACCGTCCCCGAGACCTCCAGACCCGGACGACCGTGCTCACCGGTCGTCACCTCCGCGTCCGTCCACAGCAGCCCGGGAGGCGCGCCCAAAGCCTTCGCCAGAGCTTCCTTGGCGGCGAACCGCGCGGCCAGCGAGGCGATCCCGCGCCGCTCGCCGCTCGGCAGGTACAGCTCGCGCTCGACGAAGAGCCGGCCGGCCATCCCGGGCGTACGCCGCAACGCCGCGTCGAACCGGTCGATCTCGGCCACGTCGATGCCCACACCCACGATCATTCGACGGTCACCGACTTCGCCAGGTTGCGCGGCTGGTCGACCTCGTTGCCGCGCGCGGTAGCCAGTTCGCAGGCGAACACCTGCAACGGCACGGTCGCGACGAGCGGCTGGAGCAGCACCGGGGTGGCCGGGATCTCGACGAGGTGGTCGGCGTACGGCCGGACCGCCTCGTCGCCGCGCTCGGCGATGACGATCGTCCGGGCGCCCCGGGCCCGGATCTCCTGGATATTGGAGACGATCTTGTCGTGCAGGACGGACCGGCCGCGCGGCGACGGGACGACGACGACCACCGGCAGGTCGTCCTCGATCAGCGCGATCGGCCCGTGCTTGAGCTCGCCCGCCGCGAACCCCTCGGCGTGCATGTAGGCGAGCTCCTTGAGCTTGAGCGCGCCCTCCAGGGCCACCGGGTAGCCGACGTGCCGGCCGAGGAAGAGGACGGTGTTCTTGCCGGCCAGCGAGCGCGCCAGCTCGCGCACCGGCTCCATGGTCTCCAGCACCTCCTCGACCTGCGTCCCGATGCCGTCCAGCTCGCGGATCACCGACTGGATCTCGTCGCCCCACTTCGTCCCGCGCACCTGCCCCAGATACAGCGCGACCAGATAGCAGGCCACCAGCTGGGTCAGGAACGCCTTCGTCGACGCGACCGCGACCTCCGGCCCGGCGTGCGTGTACAGCACGGCGTCCGACTCCCGCGGGATCGTCGAGCCGTTGGTGTTGCAGATGGCGAGCACCTTCGCGCCCTGCTCGCGGGCGTGCCGCAGCGCCATCAGCGTGTCCATCGTCTCGCCGGACTGCGAGATGGCGATGACGAGCGTGCGCTGGTCGAGGATCGGGTCGCGGTAGCGGAACTCGCTGGCCAGCTCGGTCTCGCAGGGGATGCGCGTCCAGTGCTCGATCGCGTACTTGGCGATCATGCCCGCGTGGTACGCCGTCCCGCACGCCACGATGACGACCTTGTCGACCTCGCGCAGCACGGACGCCGGGATGCGGACCTCGTCCAGCGTCAGCGACCCCGAGGCGTCGATGCGGCCCAGCAGGGTGTCGGCGACGGCCTTCGGCTGCTCGGCGATCTCCTTG
This sequence comes from Streptomyces sp. URMC 126, assembly GCF_051386555.1. Lineage (NCBI taxonomy): Bacteria > Bacillati > Actinomycetota > Actinomycetes > Kitasatosporales > Streptomycetaceae > Streptomyces > Streptomyces sp. URMC 126. The sequence continues at coordinate 3,294 of NZ_JBPQTX010000204.1, read as the reverse complement.
AGCATGAAGTAGTCGTAGCCGCCCTTCTCGGCGGCGGACGCGTCCCAGTCCACGTGGTACGACCGGACGTCCGCCGGCGCGCCCTCGAAGTCCGTCACCGTGACGGCGTCCCGGCGCACCTCGACGACCTGGTCCTGGCCGAGTTCGAGGGCCTCGCGGGTGTGCGCGATGAACGCGGCGACGTCGGAGGCGAGGAACGCCTCGCCGTCCCCGACGCCCACCACCAGCGGCGAGTTGCGGCGGGCGCCCACGACCACGTCGGGGTCGTCGGCGTGCACCGCGACGAGCGTGAACGCGCCCTCCAGGCGGCGGCAGACCTGCCGCATGGCCTCGGCGAGGTCGCCGCAGGAGGAGAACGACTCGGAGAGCAGGTGCGAGACGACCTCGGTGTCCGTGTCGGAGGCCAGTACGTGCCCCCGCTCGGCGAGCTCGGCGCGGAGGGCGGCGAAGTTCTCGATGATGCCGTTGTGGACGACGGCGACCCGGCCGGGGTTGTCGAGGTGCGGGTGGGCGTTGGCGTCGGTGGGGGCGCCGTGGGTGGCCCAGCGGGTGTGGCCGATGCCGGTGGTGCCGGAGGGCAGCGGCCGGTCGGCGAGTTCCTTCTCCAGGTTGGCGAGCTTGCCGGCCTTCTTGGCCGCGGCGAGCCCGCCGTCGGCGAGCACGGCGACCCCGGCCGAGTCGTAGCCGCGGTACTCCAGCCGGCGCAGCCCGGCCAAGACGACGTCGAGGGCGGACCGCCCTCCCACATAACCCACGATTCCGCACATGGAGTGCAGCGTACGGCCCCGGCCTCACCGCCCGCCGGTCAACGTCCGCGCTCGATGCGGTCGATGGCCTCCTGGACGAGCTCCAGGTACTCGACCTCCTCGCAGCGCGGCTTGCTGCCGAAGTGGTACTGGTCGAGGCAGTCCCCCAGATCCTGGCCGAGGTCCTCGTCGGGCAGCTCGTCGCAGAGCTCGGCCCGCACCCGGTCGGCGAAGGCGTCACCCGTCTCGTGCGCCCCGGAGCGTACGCCGGAAGCGCCGGCGCGGGGGCGCGTGACGCGGTGGAGGGTCTTGCGAATGAGCCGGAGCACGAGCCGGAGAACGAACACGGGGGTCCCTCGCAGGAAGCCGGGGCGGCCGAAGGGTGGGACCGTATTCCCGACCGGTGAGTAGGTACAGGGCCCGCGCCGGATCTTCACTCCCCCGCGCCGCCGGGTCCCCTACGGGTACCCCAGGAGCCTCATCCGATACCCGCGCCCCACCCGAACCCCACACCCCGCAGTGATCGCGCCGCGCCTCCCCCGCACAATGGGCCCCGTGCCGACCACCCCAGAGCAGCCGCAGCAACGACGCCGCACGGCTCACCCGCCCACGCACCAGTCGTCGCTCTTCGTCGACCTGACCAGGGCCGAGTGGAGCGCGCTGCGCGAGAACACGCCCCTCCCCCTCACCGCGGAGGAGGTCGAGCGCCTGCGCGGGCTCGGCGACGTCGTCGACCTGGACGAGGTCCGCGACGTCTACCTGCCGCTCTCCCGGCTGCTCAACCTCTACGTGGGCGCCAGCGGCAGCCTGCGCGGCGCGCTGAACACCTTCCTCGGCGAGAAGGGCGCCCAGCGCGGCACCCCGTTCGTGATCGGCGTCGCCGGCAGCGTCGCGGTCGGCAAATCGACCACCGCCCGGCTGCTGCGCGCCCTGCTGGCCCGCTGGCCCGAGCACCCGCGCGTCGAGCTGGTCACCACGGACGGCTTCCTGCTGCCCAACGCGGAGCTCCAGCGGCGCGGCCTGATGTCCCGTAAGGGCTTCCCGGAGTCGTACGACCGCCGGGCCCTGACGCGCTTCGTGGCGGACGTGAAGGCCGGGAAGGACGAGGTGTCCGCGCCCGTCTACTCCCACCTGATCTACGACATCGTCCCGGGCGAGCGGCTCACCGTGCACCGCCCGGACATCCTGATCATCGAGGGCCTCAACGTCCTCCAGCCCGCCCTGCCCGGCCGCGACGGCCGGACCCGGGTGGGACTCGCCGACTTCTTCGACTTCAGCATCTACGTGGACGCGCGGGCCGAGGACATCGAGCGCTGGTACTACTCGCGGTTCAAGAAGCTGCGCGAGACGGCGTTCCAGGACCCCGACTCGTTCTTCCGCCGCTACACCCAGGTGTCGGAGGAGGAGGCCCTGGCCTTCGCCCGCCGCAACTGGCGAACCATCAACAAGCCCAACCTCCTGGAGAACGTCGCCCCCACCCGCGGCCGCTCCAGCCTCATCCTCCGCAAGGGCCCCGACCACAAGGTCCAACGCCTCTCGCTGCGCAAACTCTGACCCCGGGACACCGCATGCTGCACGTACGGATGCTCACCCCCGCCGACCGCACCGAGGAGGTCGTCGCCCTCGTCGAGGGCATCACCGGCACCACCCACCTCGCCGTCCTCACCGGCGCCGCCCGCGACCCGCGCGGCGACGTCGTGCTGTGCGACGTGGCCCGGGAGGCCGCCGACGAACTGCTGGAGGCCCTGCGCGCGGCGGGCGTCCCCGACTGGGGAGCCGTCTCCGTCGACGACACCGGCCTGACGCTCTCCCGCCGGGCCGACGCGGCGGAGGAGGCGGCACCCGGCGAGGGCGCGGACGCGATCGTCTGGGAGTCGCTGGTCGAGGAGACCCACGAGGAGTCCACCCTGACCTTCACCTTCCTCGCCTTCCTCACCCTGGCCACGATGCTCGCCGCCTGCGGCGTGATCATCGACAGCGCCATCCTCATCGTGGGCGCGATGGCGGTGGGCCCGGAGTTCGGCCCGCTGGCCGGGCTCTGCACGGCGATCGTGCGCCGCGCCCCGCGCCTGGCCCGGCAGTCGCTCGCGGCGCTGCTGGTGGGCTTCCCGGTGGCCATGGCGGTGACCGGCGGTTTCAGCCTGCTGATGGACTGGCTGGGCCTCTTCCACGAGGCGCGGTTCCTCGCGGACCGCCCGCAGACCGCGTTCATCTGGCAGCCGGACGCCTTCTCCTTCATCGTGGCGTTCCTGGCCGGCGCCGCCGGGATCCTCTCCCTGACCTCCGCGAAGTCGGGCGCGCTCATCGGCGTGGCGATCTCCGTCACCACGGTCCCGGCCGCCGCCAACGCGGCCGTGGCCCTCTCCTACGGCAACTGGACGGAAACCCGCGGCTCGGCGGTCCAGCTGGGCCTGAACCTACTGGGCATCGTGGCGGCGGGAACACTGACGCTGCTGGCCCAAAACTGGTTCTGGACAAAACAACGCCGCAACACCCCACCCCCCAGCCCGTCCGGCGCTTGAGGACGCGCACCGCAGGTGCGCTCGGG